>NZ_JBCNBW010000083.1:0-38063 GCF_050478865.1 Aeribacillus pallidus
CTTTTTTTGCCATAGAAAAATCCCCTCCCAGGTAGACTATTAAGAACATCATATCATGCTCTCTTTTTTTAATGTCTACCTGTAGGGGATAATACCAGCTTTTAAAGAAAGCTAGTTCTCCTTTTTCATTGGGCGCGCGCCCAGCAAAGCTGTTATCTGCTAGTTGGTGCAAGACCAACCCGAGTAAGTGCCAAGACGCTCGGTAGCTGAAAGGCAACTGGAGGAGAAATCCAGGCCAGCGCCCTGTGACAAAGTAAATCTCTAGAAGAGTGCGAGCAAATCAGCAGACCGTAACATGAAGTGAATCCTGCCGCCTCGTCAAAAGAGACCTCCTTTGGAGGACAAAGGGAAGTCGAGCCTGGGCCAATAAGGCGAAGACCACGGAAGGTGTGAAGAACTTGGAAGTGCAGCACCGAAGAAGCGCTGGAGAGCATCAAAGTAATAAAAGCCATCATGAAGAAACTAGACCTTGAAATCAACACGGAGAAATCTAAACTCATTAATATCTGGGATGACACAAATGGATTTGACTTTCTAGGTCTACATCATCGGAAATTCCCTGTGATGATTAAGGGAGGCTCGAACGTTTATGTCATGTCTCACATTTCAAGTAAGAAAGCCATGAAGAAGATGAAAATGAAGATTAAGGAATATACGAATCCAAGGAACAAGCTATTTATAGACATCAAAGAACTGGTGAAAGGGCTCAATCGAATTTTACAAGGATTTAAGAATTACTACAGTATATCGCCCATCGCCAAGAAATGGCTAAATAAAGTGGATTGGTATGTATTAGAAAGGCTTACTCTGTTTTGGAATAAGAAGAAGAACAAAAGGAAGAAACATATGAGAATAAAGGAAGTTATGAAAGTAACGCAAGGTTTATTAGTCAAATTAGTGAGTTAGACAAGAACGAAAGCCAAAGGAAGAAGAACGTCGGAAAGCCGTATGAGGGAAAACCTCACGTACGGTTTGATGAGGGGAAGCTGAGAGTAAAAGAGACAGCATAAGCTGTCCCTTTGAAATCAGTTTTCTACTCTACTATGTTATATTTCATTGTTGATTTTTAGCAAGTTGTTCACACGGCGGCGACTTCAGCGAGAACAAGAAGCCGCAAGACCCTTACTTGAGCGTAGCGAGGGAAGCGGCTTGCGGCTTGCCCGCTGAAAGCATCCGCCACAAGCGAAATGTATAAATATCACAACAGTATCGTTTAACAGACAACCATACCAATAAAATTTGGCACATCGAAAAATAAAATAACAGCAAGAGTTATCCACAGTTATTTTAGGGTAGAGCCTTTCTTTTAGAGGTATCTTCTATTATGAGGCTTCTCTATGAGATCCCCCAATGAGATTAACACCAAGGATGCCACCCATCATGGCGACTAACACATAGCACGTATGATAGATCCATTGTTGAACTGTAAATAACGTATCGTGTCCTAAATATTGGTATAAGAAAATGATGAGTGTATATCCCCCGCCTGTCAATCCGCCAATAAGCCACCCTTTTTCTTTCGCTTTTCCTCCAGAAATAAACCCACCGATAAATAAGCCGATAAAAGAAACAATTGTAATGAACAATTGAAATGACTGTTCTTGTAGGGAGCTAAATCGGAGGACGATTGATAAAATCAAGCTTAATATCATCGCTATTACAAAAATCGTAACAAGGCCATAAATCACGGCACCACCATATTTTTTTGGTTTGATAAGAATTCCCTCCCCCTAAAAGTTATAAACAATTTCTCCTCTAGTACATGCATATGTTTGTCAAAGATAAATAGAATAGAAATTTTTTTTGTACAAGTTTCATACAATGATATGAACCCATCGGTAAGGGGGGAGTGTTACATGGTACCAATTGTTGTACTTTGTATTTTTATCATTAGTTATATTTTGTTAATTACGGAAACATGGGACCGGATGCTAGTTGCGGGCGCTGGAGGGGTCGCCATGCTGATTGTTGGTGCCTTTACCATCCATGATGCCCTATTTACGTATATAGATTGGAAAACGATTGCTTTGTTATTTGCCATGATGTTAATTGTATCGATTACGAGCCAAACTGGGTTTTTTGAATATATAGCTATTCGGTTAGCCCAAATGGTTCGTGGAGATGGTATTTTGCTTCTTATTCTCTTTTTTTTACTATCTGCTTTCGGTTCAGCTTTTTTGGCCAATGTAACGGTTGCAATGTTGATTGTACCGATTTTATTTACCTTAACACGGTTGTTACAATTGCCACCGACTCCTTATATGATTGCTACCATTTTAAGCTGTAATATTGGAGGAACAGCCACCCTTATTGGAGATCCCCCAAATATGATGATTGGGCAGACGGTCCAGCATTTAACGTTTAATGCGTTTTTGCAAAATTTACTCCCTGTCGTTCTTCTCATCATGTTCATCACAATTCTGTTGATTGCTGTTTTATATCGTGAACAACTGTATGTAAAAAGAGAGAAGCAGCTATTATTGGCTGGAATCCGTGCAGCTAACTATTTAAAAAAGGAGAAAGGACTTTATCCGTCCATAATTGTTCTTAGTATGGTCATGCTCGGATTTATGTTGTACCCTCTTCTCCATTTAGATGTAACCACCGTGGCCTTAGCGGGGGCAGTATTGTTATTATTATTGCTTCAACGCGTGTATCAACCGGAAGAAGTATTAAAACAAGTCGAATGGGGAACGATCTTTTTCTTTATCGGGCTCTTTTTAATCGTAGGTGGATTGGAAGAAGCGGGATTTATCGATGAATTAGCCCGAAGTATCATTCGGATAACCGAAGGGGACATGGTGAAGACGTCTTTATTTATTTTGTGGAGTACAGGGATATTATCGGCATTTATTGATAATATTCCGTTTGTCGCTGCTATGATTCCGGTGTTACAAGAATTTCAAGAAATCGGTATTATGCATATGGATCCTCTTTGGTGGTCGTTAGCCCTCGGTGCATGTTTAGGTGGTAATGGAACGTTACTCGGATCATCGTCTAATCTCGTCATAGCTGGTCTTGCTGCTAGAGAGCAAGCCCCGGTTTCTTTTCGAGAATATTTATGGATTGGGATGCCAATTATGTTTCTTTCCTTAATTATTTCCACCATCTATGTCTATGTTCGCTATCTTCTTCCTTTTATGTAACGCATGGATTTTACGTTCTCATCCATACTAAACATAAACAAATTGGAAGGAGTTTAACCAAGGTGGAAGAATTAAGCATAATCATCCTACGAACAGCTTTGTTATATGTTCTTATTTTAATTATTTTCCGAGTTATGGGGAAAAGAGAAATTGGCGAACTAAGTTTACTCGACTTAGTTGTTTTTATCATGATAGCTGAAATTGCGGTATTAGGTATTGAAGACCCGAAAGATCCGTTTATTCATACGGCAGGGCCCATGCTTTTATTAATGTTGATTCAACTTGTTAGCGCATGGCTTTCCTTGAAAAGTCAAAAAGTCCGTTCCTTTGTAGAAGGAAGACCGACGATCATTATCAATCAAGGGCGGATTGATGAAAAAGCGATGAAATCACAACGGTATAACTTTGATGACCTGTTGGTACAACTTCGTGAAAAAGATATCAATAATATTGCAGATGTAGAATATGCGATATTAGAACCTTCTGGAAGGCTATCCGTCTTTAAAAAAAGAAAAAATAGTATAAAAGAAAATTCCTTTACCCTTCCGCTTATTTTAGATGGGAAAATTCAACAAGAAAATTTATCGAAAATCAATCAAACCATTCATTGGTTAAAAGAGGAATTAAAGAAAAAGGGTTACGAAAACATTGAAGATATATCATTTTGTAGTTATCAAAATGGTGAATTTTACATTGATGAAAAAGACCCTCGTTAAATACGAGGGTCTTTTTCTATCCATTATTATTTTAACCAAGTGCGTAAAAACGGAATGCGTTGTAAGTCTTCTTTTCGTACCAAACGTAGAGCAAATAGCAAAAGGCAGTAAAAAATGGTGGTTAATGTTACGGAACTTAGGAGGTTTCCGATTAGGTTGACCATTGATAAGTGGTTAATGAGCCATTTTCCAACTACACTACTGGCCACAACAATCAAGATAAATTTTACATAATCAGAAACGACAATGGTCATAGGGACGACTTTTAACACCGTTACAAAATGTAACAAAGTTACAAGAACAAAGCCAGTAATAATACCAAGGGCTGCACCATGTATACCAAACATCGGTTGGGAAGCTAGAATGAAAATTGTACCAATCTTGACAATGGCCCCTATAAAGCTATTAATCATTCCTGCTTTTGCTAAGTTCAGGGCTTGTAAAACGGCTTGCAATGGCCCTTGATAATAATAAAAGATGAAGAACGGAGCCATAAGTTGTAGTAAGGCAACACCACTTGTAGAATTATACATCAATTTCATAATTGGTGTTGCAAACGTATACAAGACAACGACTGCTATCCCCCCTGTAAGAAGGGCAAATCGTAATGCTTGTTGAACACGATGCTCGACCGTTTGATAATGTTTTTGGGCGTACGCTTCGCTAATGGCCGGGACAAGACTCGTCGATAGTGAATACGTAATAAAAGAAGGTAGCATCAACAGCGGAAGAGCGTAACCTGTTAACACTCCGTATTGTTTGGTTGCTTCTGTAGCAAGTACACCAGCAATCGCTAGGCTATGAACGACAACAATTGGTTCGAAAAACCAAGAAATCGACCCAATAAGTCGGCTTCCTGTAGCTGGTAAAGCGATGCTCATTAGTTCAAAAAATGTATGTTTCCCTTTGAGAAAATATTGGAAAAATTGACGGCGTAACCGAAATTTTTTCCGAAGTTTAAACATCGCTACCAAATAGATAAGTGAAGCAAGTTCACCGATGATCGATGCGAGCATCGCTCCCGCCGCTGCGTATTCAATTCCAAGCGGTAAAAAGGCTTTCGTTAAAACAGCAATTAATGTAATACGAACAAGTTGTTCTAAAATTTGTGAAATAGCCGCAGGTTTCATGTTTTGACGGCCCTGAAAATAACCACGAATGACAGATGAGACAGCAATAATGGGAATGATTGGCGAGATGGCCGCTAAAGGGTAGTACGTCCGCGGATCTGTATAAAGTGTTTCGGCTAAAAATGGTGCTAGTAAGATGAGGCCTGGTGTAAATAAAAGCGACAGAGTTAACGTCGTTGCCAACGAGACGACTAAAATTTTTTTCACTTTGCGATAATCGTGTTGTGCAAGGGCTTCGGCGACAAATTTTGAGATGGCCACCGGAAGTCCTAACTGGGTAATCGTGATGACTAAAATAAGGGTTGGAAAGGTCATCATAAAGAGACCGACCCCTTCTTCACCGATAAATCGGGCCACTATTATTCGATTTATAAACCCTAAAATTCTAGTAATTAGACCTGCCGCCATAAGGATGATCGTACCTTTTAGGAATTTAGACATACGACTCCCTGCCTTCTCAAAAATGGAAAATTCATATACAATGATATATATGCATGAAGTAGGACAAAGAATGACAAGCGGCCTTATTTCTATATTGCACTATTTAGTGTACCGTCGTTTAAATGGAGTTTTCTTTATTTTCAAAAAATAATTTGTGAAGACAGGGGAGATGTTATGCAAGGTCATCCTTATGAGAAATATTTTGAACAGTTAAAGCCTGCACTTCTTAGTAAAGTCGAGGAGTTTGAAGTTCTTGGTTATGATGATGTAACGACCGATCAACTGTGGACGTATTTGTTAAGAAAAAAATGGAAAAATGTGAAGGAAGAAAAAAAATTATTTCAATTAGTGAATGATATATTGTCTATTAAACCGACCGAATACATGACGTTTGCCACCGTAGAAGCGTACCGATCTCCGAATTGGTTCGTCGATTTAGATGAAGAAGAGTTGCAAGAGTTGTTGCGCTCAAAGCCTAGGGGCAAAATTTGACAGCTTTCATTATCTACTCCATAATGTAAATGGAAAATTAGGCAGCTTGTTGTGGTACATAACTAAGGAGGAACTTAGCATAATGGTAAAACGAAGTCGCATTGTGGCGTTCTTTCTCATTCTTCTTTTATTAGCAAGCGGAATGGGAATGACAACGTCCAACATCTTGAACAATATGAAACTAGGCCTAGACTTGCAAGGTGGATTTGAAGTTCTTTACGAAGTCTACCCAATAAAAGAGGGGCAAAAAATTGATAAAGATACCATTACAAATACCATTCAAACGTTAGATAAACGGATTAATGTACTTGGTGTAAGCGAACCGATTATCGAACCAGAAGGTGATAATCGCATTCGAATCCAGCTTGCGGGTGTGGAAGATCAAAACGAAGCTAGAGAATTGTTAGCTACCCAAGCCAATTTAACGTTTCGTGATGTAAATGATAACTTGATGTTAGACGGTTCCGATTTAAAAGAAGGTGGAGCGAAACAATCGTTCACGGAAACCGGTTCACCTAACGTCGTTGTTCAATTAAAAGATGCTAATAAGTTTAAAGAAGTCACACAAAAAATTTCAAGCATGCCATATCCAGACAATCGTCTTGTTATTTGGATGGATTTTAAAGAAGGGGTTGACTCGTTCCGCGAAGAAGAAGGAAAAGCCAATCCGAAATTCGTTTCCGCACCGTTTGTTGAGCAAACGTTTAACACAACAGAAGTTACCATTCAAGGGAGTTTTACAGTAGAAGAAGCGCAAAACCTTGCAGCGATTTTAAATGCAGGTGCACTTCCTGTAGAACTAAAAGAAATTTACTCCACTTCCGTTGGTGCAAAATTTGGTGAAAAAGCGCTTGAGACAACGGTATTTGCCGGTATAATCGGTATTTTAGCAGTGTATTTATTTATGATTTTTTATTATCGTTTTCCTGGAATTATCGCTACAATCACATTGTCCATATACATTTATTTAATTTTGTTAATATTCGATTGGATGAATGCGGTGTTAACCCTTCCTGGAATTGCAGCTCTTATTTTAGGGGTCGGAATGGCTGTTGACGCCAACATCATTACGTATGAGCGAATTCGTGAAGAAATCAAAGTTGGAAAACCGATTCGTTCAGCATTTGAAGCTGGTAACAAACAGTCATTTATGACGATTTTGGATGCGAATGTGACCACCATTTTAGCTGGTATTGTTCTTTTCATTTATGGAACGAGCTCTGTTAAAGGGTTTGCGACGATGCTCATTGTCAGTATTTTAACAAGCTTTTTAACAGCTGTTTTCGGTTCACGTTTCTTATTAGGATTATGGGTAAAGAGCCGTTTCTTAAAGGACAAGCCACATTGGTTTGGCGTGAAACGCTCCGATATTCACGACTTAGCGGAGAACATGGATACACTTGATTTACCAACCAAATTTGACCGGTTCGACTTTGTGGCGAAGCGTAAAATGTTCTTTATTATTTCTTCCTTGCTCATTGCAGCAGGAATCGCTGTGATAGGAATTTTCCGTTTAAATTTAGGAATTGATTTTGCAAGCGGATCACGAGTCGAATTAACAAGTGATTCCCCATTAACGATGGAAGAAGTGTCAAAAGAACTAGAGGAGGTTGGTTTTGCCTCTGATAATATCATTTTATATGGAGACCAAAACGAAACCGCCGTCGTTCGTTACAAAACGATATTGCAAAAAGATGAAATAAGTAAAATAAAATCACATTTTAAGGACAAATACGGTATCGAACCAAATGTAAGTACCGTTTCTCCAATCGTTGGTAAAGAGTTAGCGAAAAACGCACTTAAAGCATTAGCCATCGCCTCCATTGGTATTATTCTCTATGTCACGCTTCGATTTGAGTGGTCGATGGCCTTAGCCGCTATTGTGGCGCTATTACACGATGCTTTCTTTATTATCGCATTCTTCAGCTTAACGCGTTTAGAGGTAGATGTCCCATTCATTGCTGCCGTGTTAACCATCGTCGGCTATTCCATTAACGATACGATCGTTACGTTTGACCGAATTCGCGAAAATATGCGTCGTAAAAAACGCTTTAAATCGAACGAGGATATTGCTGAAGTGGTGAATCGCAGCTTGCGACAAACGATGTCTCGTTCCATTAATACGGTGTTAACAGTTATCCTAACAGTAATTGCTTTACTGTTATTTGGAAGTAATTCAATTCAAAACTTCTCTATTGCATTACTCGTAGGTTTAATTTCAGGTACGTATTCGTCCCTATTTATTGCTGCCCAACTCTGGTATGTTTTAAAAAGTAAAGAACTAAAGAAAAAAGGGACAATTAAAACGTACAAAGAAAAGCGTACATGGACAGATGAACCACAAGTATAACAAAATCGGGGGATGGCCCCGATTTTATTTTTATCCCACCTTAACGGGCATTAAGATCCCACAATGAAACAAAAGAAGATTGGATGGGGATCAACTGCCCGTAAAGGTCAGATAAGTTGAACTAACCATCAGTGGGGGATTAAGCCCCCTACTGATAGGAGTTTTACTTTATGTGAGCGAAGAAGATTCCTATATTTATTTTCTTTGGAAAAGAACATAGGCATTTCTCGTCAAATCGGGTACACTACAGGTGAGGAAGAGGGAATGGAAAGGAGTCTAAAAAGTGTCAACAGAAGAGCGTTTTAAAAAAGCAGAGCAGGCAGCCATGATTGGCGTTATCGGCAATATCGTCCTAGCTGTGTTAAAATGGCTGGCTGGTTGGTACGGTAATAGTAAAGCATTGATGGCTGACGCGATCCATTCCGCTTCGGATGTAGCTGGTTCATTAGCTGTATGGATTGGACTAAAAGCAGCTAAGCAACCTCCTGATGAAGATCATCCATACGGACATGGAAAAGCAGAATCGATTGCGGCGATTATTGTAGCCGTTCTATTATTCCTTGTCGGTATCGAAATTGGTATTTCGTCCATTGAATTGTTTTTTCACCCGTTGGAAGCGCCGACAACTATTGCCATCGTCGTCGTTATAGTTTCCATTTTAGTCAAAGAAGGAATGTTTCAATATAAATATCGTTTAGGAAAAATGCTTAATAGTGATGCGTTAATTGTGAACGCATACGAACATCGTTCTGACGTGCTATCTTCGTTAGCTGCCTTGATTGGTATTTCCTTATCCATGCTAGGGGGATACTTTCATATCGAATGGCTTGTATATGCGGATCCGGTAGCAGGAGTTGTTGTAGCTATTTTTATTATGAAAATGGCGTGGAAGCTTGGATACGATTCCATTCATAACACGATGGATCACGTCCTTCATGAAGAAGAAGCAATGGAGTTGCGAAAAATTGCTGCATCCGTTCCTGAAGTGAAAAAAGTGGATGAACTGCATGCTCGTGAACATGGTCACTATGTCATTATTGATTTGAAAATATCGGTTGATCCAAATATGACCGTAGAAGAAGGGCATCGCGTTGGGAAGAAAGTTAAAAAGGAATTGCTAAAAGTCCCTCATGTCTATGATGTCTTAGTACATATTAACCCGTTTAATCCTGATGACTAAGAGGGATGCTAATAGGTAAATCGTTCATTATTGAGAAAGCGTAGTCGATGAACACTACGCTTTTTTTCGTACTTTCAGAAAGAAGATAGTTCCTAGCATGTTAAACAAACGATGGCTTAATAGTTGAACGTACGACATTTCATTGAAACAACGTAATCACTCCTGTATAATAAGATAGGCTGAGGGGTGAACGTATGTTAAAGTCAAAAACCCGTTGGATTGTTCGGCATTCTAACGAAAGTACTGCCAAAAAATTGGCGAACGAATTAAATATATCGGAAATATTAGCATCCTTACTTTTGAATAGAGGAATTACCGACCGTGACGAAGCACGGCGCTTTTTATTTGACGAAGGGGAGTCCTTTCACGACCCTTTTTTGTTCCCCGATATGAAAAAAGCTGTTGAACGTATTCAACAAGCTATACATCTGCAAGAAAAAATACTCGTTTATGGGGACTATGATGCGGATGGTGTCAGTAGTACGGTCATAATGATGACGGTTTTACAGGATTTAGGTGCCAATGTGGAATATTATATTCCCGACCGATTCAGTGAGGGATACGGTCCAAATGAACAAGCTTTTCGTCTGGCCGCTGAACAAGGTGTTAAATTAATTATTACCGTAGACACCGGCATTGCAGCTGTTAACGAAATTCGGCTAGCTAATGAGCTTGGAATGGATGTGATCTTAACGGATCATCACGAACCGGGGCCTGTTCTTCCAGATGCTTTGGCTATCATCCACCCAAAAATTCCTAACTGCCCGTACCCCTTTTCCGATTTGGCTGGTGTAGGAGTTGCTTTTAAATTAGCACATGCGTTGTATGGAGAAGTTCCTACACACTTACTTGACATTGCTGTCATCGGGACGATTGCTGATTTAGTTCCCTTACATGGAGAAAATCGTTCCATTGCCAAAGAAGGAATTAAGCGTCTGAAGCTATCGACTCGCCCTGGTATACAAGCATTATTGAAAGTGGCTAAAGTCAATCAATCGTCTTTGGATGAAGAAACGATCGGTTTCGTCATTGGTCCTCGTATTAATGCGGCAGGTCGTCTCGATCATGCCAATATTGCTGTCGAACTTTTATTATGTACTGATGATAATATCGCATATGAACAGGCTAAAGTAATCGATGAATTAAATAAAGAACGTCAAGGTATTGTCAATGAAATAACAAAGGAAGCAGTTCAAATGGTGGAAGAAATGTTTCCACCAGAAGAAAACGATGTGTTAGTGATCGGAAAAGAAAATTGGAATGCGGGAGTTATTGGTATTGTTGCTTCTCGATTAGTAGAAAAATTTTATCGCCCAGTCATTGTCCTCAGCTACGATCGGGAAACAGGCTTAGCGAAGGGATCGGCCCGAAGTATTATCGGTTTTGATTTGTTTCAAAACTTGTCTGCCTGTCGAGATCTTCTCCCTCATTTCGGGGGACACCCGATGGCAGCTGGAATGACTTTGGCGATTGAAGATGTGGACAAGCTTCGAATGCGTTTAAATGAGTTGGCGAAAGAACAGTTGACAGAAAAAGACTTTATCCCATTAACGGAGGTTGACGCTGAAATTCGTTTAGATTCCGTTTCCCTCCAAACGATTGAAGAGCTCTTATTACTAGCCCCATTTGGTATCGAAAACCCGAAGCCGAAAGTTTTAATTAAAGATGTTTCACTTGATACGATCCGAAAAATTGGGGCCGATCAATCCCATTTAAAAGTCGTTCTTTCTTATAATCAACATACATTAGATGGTGTTGGTTTTGGTTTTGGCGAATTGGCGGATCATATATCACCGTTAGCAAAAGTTTCTGTCATCGGGGAATTGTCCATTAACGAATGGAATCAAATTCGGAAACCACAAATGATGTTGCATGATTTATGCGTCAACGAGTGGCAATTGTTTGATGTCCGTGGAATCAACATGGATCAATGGAAACCAAAAATACCAGCCGATGAACATGTAGTTATCCTATTTCGTGAAGAATCGTCGACTTTTACTTCCAAATACTCAGACCTCAATATAAAGGTAATCTTAACAGAAGAAGATGCGAAGAGGATGAACATTACAGGAAAAGCTGTAGTTTTATTCGACTTACCGACGTCTCCTACCGTGTTAGAGGCTTTACTTCAGGGGAAATCCCCTCATCGGATATACGCCCATTTTTTCCAAAAAGATTCCCAATATTTTCGAACTATACCTACACGAGAGCATTTTAAGTGGTATTATGCGTTTTTAGCGAAAAAAGGTGGGTTCGACTTAAAAAGGTATGGAGATGAATTAGCCAAATATCGTGGTTGGTCAAAAGAAACAATTGATTTCATGTCACAGGTGTTTTTTGAACTCGATTTTGTTACAATAAAGGATGGATTTATTTCATTAAATCCTATTAAAGTAAAAAGGGATTTATCAGAATCTAAAACGTATCAACAATTGCTAACAATGTTTCAATTAGAACAAGATTTACTTTATTCATCTTACCGAGATTTGAAGCGATGGTTTGACAAACGTATTGAATCGTCGGTGAAAAATGAGGAGGAAATCGAAGCATGGATTTAAAGCAATATGTAACCATTGTACCTGATTGGCCAAAGCCAGGAATAAAATTTAAAGATATTACTACATTAATGGATAAAGGCGATGCCTTTAAATATGCGACAGATCAAATCGTAGAATACGCCCGCGAAAAACAAGTTGATATTGTTGTAGGACCAGAAGCACGTGGGTTTATTATTGGCTGCCCAGTAGCGTATGCATTAGGAGTCGGCTTTGCCCCTGTCCGCAAAGAAGGGAAATTACCGCGTGAAACCATTAAAGTTGATTATGGTCTTGAATACGGAAAAGACGTACTTACAATTCATAAAGATGCGATTAAACCTGGCCAACGTGTATTAATTACTGACGACTTATTAGCAACTGGGGGAACGATTGAAGCAACGATTAAACTAGTCGAACAGCTAGGTGGAATTGTTGCTGGAATCGCCTTTTTAATTGAATTAAAATATTTAGAAGGACGCAAAAAATTAGAAGGATACGATATTCTTACTTTAATGCAATACGATTAAAGAAATATCGGGGGTGAGTCCCCCGATATTTCTTTAATTTCACTAGAAATTTATAAGACAAAAGGCTTAACCACTTTACATCTTCCTATTTTTTTTCGATAATAGTAACAATCATAATATTTTCGAGAGATTAGGTTGGATACCATTCAAAAAAGGTGATTACATGGCGAACGATCAAGTTTTAACCGCCGAACAGGTCATAAATCGAACAAAGGAATATTTGAATGATGAACATGTGCAAATGGTAAAAAAAGCATATCAATTTGCATATGAGGCTCATAAAGATCAATACCGAAAATCTGGAGAACCTTACATTATTCATCCTGTTCAAGTAGCAGGAATATTGGCTGATTTACAAATGGATCCAGCGACTGTCGCAGCTGGTTTCTTGCACGATGTAGTCGAAGATACAGACGTCACATTAGAACAGCTGAAGGAAGAATTTAACGAAGAAGTAGCGATGCTTGTTGATGGGGTAACGAAGCTTGGAAAAATAAAATATAAATCCCATGAAGAACAACAGGCAGAAAACCATCGGAAAATGTTTGTCGCCATGGCTCAAGATATTCGAGTCATTTTAATTAAGCTAGCCGATCGCCTTCATAATATGCGAACGTTAAAACATTTACCGAACGAAAAACAGCGGAGAATTTCGAACGAAACGTTAGAAATTTTTGCTCCGCTCGCTCATCGTCTAGGAATCTCAAAAATAAAGTGGGAATTAGAAGATACATCGCTTCGTTATTTAAATCCGCAACAATATTATCGTATTGTTAATTTAATGAAGAAAAAACGTGCGGAACGAGAGCAATATTTAGAAGAAGTCATAGCCGAAATGCGTCAACGACTAAACGAAGTGTCCATCAAAGCAGAAATTTCAGGTCGACCGAAGCACATTTATAGCATTTATCGGAAAATGGCTCTTCAAAATAAACAATTTAACGAAATTTATGATTTATTAGCGGTACGTATTATCGTGGATAGTATAAAAGACTGCTATGCTGTCCTCGGCATAATTCACACGTGTTGGAAACCGATGCCAGGTCGCTTTAAAGATTATATTGCTATGCCGAAGCCTAATATGTATCAATCGCTTCATACGACGGTTATCGGACCAAAAGGGGAACCATTAGAAGTTCAAATTCGAACTTTTGACATGCACCGTGTAGCTGAGTACGGGGTGGCTGCCCACTGGGCGTATAAAGAAGGAAAACGAGTCGATGACCGAGCTTCGTTTGAGAAAAAATTGACGTGGTTCCGCGAAATTTTAGAGTTCCAAAATGAAACTGCTAATGCAGAAGAATTTATGGAGTCGTTAAAAATTGACTTGTTCTCCGACATGGTGTTTGTGTTTACGCCAAAAGGAGATGTGATTGAACTTCCTTCAGGGTCGGTTCCCATTGATTTTGCTTATCGGATTCATTCAGAAATCGGGAATAAAACAATTGGTGCGAAAGTAAATGGAAAGATGGTTCCTCTTGATTATCGATTAAAAACAGGGGATATCGTCGAAATTTTAACTTCCAAACACTCGTATGGGCCTAGTCAAGACTGGTTGAAGCTTGCGCAAACATCGCAGGCGAAAAATAAAATTAAGCAGTTTTTCAAGAAACAACGAAAAGAAGAAAACATTGAAAAAGGTCGCGAGTTAGTGGAAAAAGAAATCCGAAATATGGATTTTGATGTGAAAGATGTCCTCACTCAAGAGAATGTCAAACGAGTGGCTGAAAAATTTAATTTCTCAAATGAAGAGGATATGTACGCAGCCGTCGGTTATAACGGGATTACTGCTGCCCAAATTGCTAATCGTTTGACGGAGAAATTACGGAAGAAAAAAGAACAAGAAGAAGTTTCTCTAACAGATAAAGTGACTGAATTAAAAACGTTCCCTTCTTCCTCAAAAAAGAGAGATACAGGGGTTCGAGTAAAAGGGATCGATAATTTATTAATCCGATTATCGAGATGTTGTAATCCAGTACCAGGAGATGAAATTGTCGGATTCATTACAAAAGGTCGGGGAGTATCGGTTCACAGGACCGATTGTCCCAACATGTTAACGGAAGTCGCTCAACAACGGTTAATACCAGTCGAATGGGAAACCGGTGCCGCAAACCGGAAAGAATACAATGTGGATATTGAAATTTCTGGTTTCGATCGACGCGGATTGCTAAACGAAGTATTGCAAGCCGTCAACGAAACAAAAACGAATATTTCTGCTGTTACAGGTCGCTCGGATCGCAATAAAATGGCAACAATTATTATGACTATTGCCATTCATAACGTGAGCCATTTGCATAAAGTTGTGGAGCGAATTAAACAAATTCCTGATATTTATGCGGTAAGAAGAATTATGAATTAAGGAGTCGAACAATGAGAGTAGTTTTGCAACGGAGTAAAGAAGCACATGTAAAAGTAGACGGAGAAATTGTTGGACAAATCAAATGTGGTTTTGTGCTCCTTGTTGGCATCACACATGACGATACGGAAGAAGATGCGAAATATTTAGCCGAAAAAATCGTTCATCTTCGCGTATTTGAAGATGAAAATAGGAAATTAAATAAGTCGCTACTTGATGTTGGTGGACAAATCTTGTCTGTTTCTCAATTTACGTTGTATGGGGATTGCCGAAAAGGGCGACGACCGAATTTTATGGAAGCCGCTAAGCCGGATGTAGCGAAACCTTTATATGAACGGTTTAACGACATGCTAAAAGAGTTAGGGGTTCATGTAGAAACAGGCGTGTTCGGGGCGATGATGGAAGTTCAATTAACCAATGATGGTCCGGTGACACTTATTTTAGAAAGTCGCTAAGAGATTGAGCAAAATCTGCATGATATAGAATTTACTTATTAATAGGCGATATCTATAATAGCCGAAGTTATTGTAAATGAGAAAGGGACAGACCTTCTTGCTTTCAAAAAGCAAAGGATCTGTCCCTTTTCTTTATTGAAAATAGTTCACTAATCCCTCATAAATCGCAGAGGTAACTTGATCTTGATACCAAGAAGCTCTTACTGTTAATTCCTCTGTTGGATTACTTATATAGCCTAATTCTAACAAAGCACCCGGCTTTTTATTTTCACGTATAACGTGATAGTTTCCTTTTTTTACACCACGGTCCTTTAAGTGGACATAGGATGCAATTTTCGAATGAATCGATTGAGCTAATCGTTTCTGATAGGAATGATAATAATACGTTGTAAAGCCACCAACACTTAAGTTATTAATACTATCATAATGAATGCTTATAAATGCGTCTGCATCATTCAGATGGGACGTAGCTACCCGAGAGTTTAATGAGATGTACGAATCATTTTTACGTGTTAAGATAACAGTTGCTCCGGATAGTTTTAATTTTTCGTACAGTAGTTCTGCCGTTTGAAGGGTTAATGTTTTTTCAAGCGTTCCATTAAACCCAACTGCTCCACTATCTCGCCCTCCATGACCAGGATCGATGACAATCGTCTGATTCTGAAGAGGATTTCTCTTAGTCGCTGGATTTGAAGTGGTGTTTTCTTTCCCTTCAGTACTTACAATCCAACCTGCGATATATGCTTTTGTTCCGTCAGGTAGTAGAATGTGAAACCAATCCCCTACTTGTTGAATAATTGGGAACGTTTCACCAGCATTGGCCCTAGCTACGACAGGAGATTGGACCGTTGCCTCTTTTCGAATGTTCGTGCCGTTATACAATATTTTAACCGTTCCTTCCGTTGAAATCCCCGCTTTATCTTTTTCCATAGATGTTTGGACAAACCAACCAGCAACCCATCCAAATTGGTTTGGTTGAAACTCAATTTTATACCACTGATTTTTCTCATCTAGGATTGAAAACGTTTGTCCTTTTTTTACTGAACCGATAATTTTTCCATTTAAAGATCCTTCGGTTCGGACATTTAAAGACGTAGCGGTAATCGTCCCTTTTAATTTTGAGTGAGTAGAAGGTGGAGCAGATGACGTTGAGTTCTGCTCATTTTCGTTAGAATTTTTTTGAGCACCTTTACTTAATTCCACATATGTACCACTTACCCATGCGGTTTTCTTGCCGAATAAAATTTCATACCAACCGCTCTGTTCATTGACAATGGTTACTTTATCCCCTTTATTGGCTTGACCGATGACGGAATAGGTTGGTGCTGGACCAGATCGAATATTTAACCGATTAACTGTGATGATTCCTTCTCTTTTCGTTTGTGTGTTTGATTGATCATCATTTTTTGTAGTTGTTGCTGTTGCTAGTTTTAAGTAATCACTATGAATCCAGCCTTCCATCGATTGATAGCGAACTTGGTACCAGCCATTGGACTGGGATAAAATGGTAACAACATTCCCTTTATATAAATGACCGACAATGGCATGGTTCGTACTAGGTCCACTACGAATACGCAATCCATTAACAGTAACTGACCCTTTAGACGATGGATTGGATGACGTCTGGTTTAATTTCACAAGCCAGCCTGCTACCCATCCTCTTTTATTTTTTGCCCATTCAATTTCGTACCAATCTCCTTGCTTTTGAAGAACAGAGTAGGTTTCATTTTTGCTCACTTGGGAAATAACAGGGTAAGCAAGACCGGGGCCTTGCCGGACGTTGAGCAGGTTTACGTTAATGGTGATTTGTTGGTTTGCTTCAACGTGCCTGAATGAAAACGTGGGAAAAATGAGTACAAGGATGATAATTAGTTTCACAAATTGTTGCATCAATACACCGCCTTTCTAAGTTTCCCTCTTTATTGTAATAGGAAAATATATAATGTACATCCATTTTTTGCTTTGTAATACTTCTTGAAAAAATAAAAAACTCCTTTTTTGGAAAGAGTAATAAAAAGAGTTTATTTAAGAAGGAGAGGACAGCCAATGCGGACAAGCGGTAAAAGTCAAAACACTTTAAATGGGCAAAATCAATTGTTTGGTCTTGATTTCCACCATTTTATTGAAAAAGAAAAACAGTCTACCATCTGGGAACTAGCCTCTGAGTTTGGATTATCATTTCGCGAAGTTAAGTCGTTAAAACGAAAAATCGGTCGGTCGTAACGAAAAATAACTTGACAATCTGAAGTAGCGTCCGTATCATAAAATAAACAAAAACGGCTAAAACCAATGATGGAGAAAAGTAGTTAAGATGCAGTTGTGCAGAGAGGAAATGCCATAGGCTGAAAGCATTTCTACAAACGGTCTTAACGAAAGAACACTCCGTAGGTTTCTCTCTGAACGTGTTTTATACATTATTAGGAGAGAACGTAAACAGGCGTTAACTGTTCGAGTGGAAGTAACTTATACTTCAACTAGGGTGGCACCACGGGAAATTCTCTCTCGTCCCTTGTTTACACAAGGGGTGGGAGTTTTTTTATTTTAGCGAATTTTGTATCAAAGGAGGATGAACGATGTCCATTCAAATTCCACGTGGAACGCAAGATATTTTGCCAGGACAAGTCGAAAAATGGCAGTATATCGAACAAAAAGCACGTGCATTATGTAACAACTATCAATACAAAGAAATTCGAACACCGATTTTTGAACAAACGGAGTTATTTCTTCGTGGAGTGGGTGATACGACTGATATCGTCCAAAAGGAAATGTATACGTTTGAAGATCGAGGAGGACGTTCATTAACGTTACGACCAGAAGGAACAGCAGCTGTTGTTCGTTCGTACATAGAAAATAAAATGTATGGCGATCCGAACCAGCCTATCAAACTTTTTTATATGGGCCCAATGTTTCGCTATGAGCGGCCACAAGCTGGGCGATATCGCCAATTCGTTCAATTTGGGGTTGAAGCATTAGGAAGTCAAGATCCAGCCATTGATGCGGAAGTCATTTCTTTAGCGATGAAGCTATATGAGTCACTTGGATTAAAAAATATTCAATTAGTAATTAATAGCTTGGGAGACAAAGAAAGCCGTTTAGCTCATAGAGAAGCGTTAATTAATCATTTTCAGCCTCGAATCGGTGAATTTTGTTCCGATTGCCAAAAGCGTTTAGAAAAAAATCCTTTGCGAATTTTGGACTGTAAAAAGGACCGTGATCACGAACTCATGGCAACGGCTCCATCGATTTTAGACTACTTAAACGAAGAATCGAAACGATACTTTGATAAAGTGCAAGAGTACTTAACTTTGCTGAATATTCCGTTTACAGTCGACTCAACACTCGTACGTGGATTAGATTATTACAATCATACTGCGTTTGAAATTATGAGTAACGCCGAAGGATTCGGTGCGATTACCACTTTATGTGGTGGCGGTCGCTATAATGGGCTAGTCGAAGAAATTGGAGGACCGGAAACTCCAGGCATCGGTTTTGCACTCAGTATTGAACGTCTTCTCGCAGCTTTAGAGGCCGAAGGGATTGAGCTACCGGTAGAGGAAACCATCGATTGCTATATCGTTACGTTAGGTGATAAAGCAAAAGATTATGCCGTAAAACTGTTATCTGATTTACGCGCAGAAGGAATAAGTGCTGAAAAGGATTACATGGATCGTAAAATGAAAGCGCAATTTAAAGCCGCTGACCGGATGAAAGCCCAATTTGTTGCTATTCTGGGAGAAGATGAACTAGAAAAAGAAGTGATTAACGTGAAACAGATGGCTACAGGTGAACAAGAAGAAGTGTCATTATCACAATTAATCCCATATATCAAACAACGAACGTCATAATGGAGGGAAAAAATATGTTTGGCAGATCGTATTATTGTGGAGAGGTAACTGAACTGCATATTGGTGAAAAAGTGACGTTAAAAGGTTGGGTACAAAAGCGCCGCGACTTAGGTGGACTTATTTTTATCGATCTTCGCGACCGTACTGGTATTGTTCAAATCGTCTTTAATCCCGAAGTGTCCAAAGAGGCGTTAGCCATTGCAGAAAAAGTGCGGAATGAGTATGTGTTAGACGTTCACGGAACGGTTGTTGCGCGTGAAGAAGGTGCTGTGAACAAGAACTTAAAAACTGGTAGAATCGAAGTTCAAGTTGAAAGTGTGACAATTATTAATGAAGCGAAAAACCCGCCGTTTGTCATTGGTGACCAAACGGATGTGGCTGAAGAAATTCGTTTAAAATATCGTTATTTAGATTTACGCCGTCCGGTTATGTTTGAGACATTAAAACTTCGCCATGACGTAACGAAATCGATTCGTCATTTCCTTGACAATGAAGGGTTTATTGATGTGGAAACCCCTTACTTAAATCGTAGTACGCCAGAAGGGGCTCGTGACTATTTAGTACCATCTCGTGTGCATCCGGGAGAGTTTTATGCACTGCCACAATCTCCGCAAATTTTTAAGCAGTTGTTGATGGTCGCAGGTGTTGATCGATATTATCAAATTGCCCGCTGTTTTCGTGACGAAGACTTACGGGCTGACAGACAACCAGAGTTTACCCAAGTAGATATTGAAATGAGCTTTATGAGCCAAGATGATATCATTTCGTTAATCGAACGAATGATGCAAAAAGTCATGAAAGAAGTTAAAGGAATGGATGTGTCTATACCATTTAAACGTATGTCCTATAATGAAGCAATGAGCCGTTACGGTTCTGATAAGCCGGATACTCGTTTTGATATGGAATTAGTCGATGTGTCCGAAGTCGTTCAACATTCTTCATTTAAAGTGTTTACGAGTACGGTTGCAAACGGTGGACAAGTAAAAGGATTGAACGTAAAAAGGGCAGCGAACCAGTACTCACGTAAAGATATTGACGCTTTAACGGAATTTGTGGCTCGTTACGGAGCAAAAGGTTTAGCGTGGTTAAAAGTAGAAGAAGAAGGGCTAAAAGGTCCGATTGCAAAATTCTTTAGCGAAGAAGAACAACAAGGGCTATTGCAATCGTTTGAAGCGGAAGTAGGAGACCTATTACTTTTTGTTGCTGATAAAAAAGCTGTCGTGGCTGATGCGTTAGGTGCGCTTCGTTTGAAGCTTGGAAAAGACTTAGGGCTTATTGATGAAAGCCGCTTCAATTTCTTATGGATTACCGACTGGCCGCTTCTTGAATACGATGAAGAGGACAAGCGGTATTACGCGGCTCACCATCCGTTTACGATGCCTGTTCGTGAAGATATTGAACTGTTCGACAGCGATCCTGGCCGCGTTCGAGCTCAAGCGTATGACCTTGTATTAAATGGATATGAATTAGGTGGCGGCTCACTACGTATATTTGAGCGCGATGTTCAAGAAAAAATGTTCCAAGTACTAGGCTTTAGCGAAGAAGAAGCAAAAGAGCAATTTGGTTTCTTATTGGAAGCGTTCGAGTACGGAACACCGCCACACGGAGGAATCGCGTTAGGTTTAGACCGTTTAGTCATGCTTTTAGCCGGTCGTAGTAACTTACGGGATACGATTGCCTTTCCAAAAACAGCAAGTGCTAGCTGCTTAATGACTGATGCACCAGGCAAAGTAAGCAA
Organism: Aeribacillus pallidus; assembly: GCF_050478865.1. Lineage (NCBI taxonomy): Bacteria > Bacillati > Bacillota > Bacilli > Caryophanales > Bacillaceae > Aeribacillus > Aeribacillus pallidus. Next base: position 20,914 of record NZ_JBCNBW010000083.1, read on the forward strand.
AGAACAACTTGATGAATTACACTTGTCGATTCAAGTAAAAGAAGAGGAATAAGGTACTGGAATTTCCGCTTGCTTCTCTTGAATGATGAACTATTCTATGATATGATGTAATCAACCTAGATGAGTCCTGATGTGTACGTTAGGAAGCCTGAACGTTTTGACCGAACAAATAGAACTACGGGAGCTCGGAGTTTTTAAGTAGCGTACATGCCTCTATACGCGAGGACGTATTAAACTTAAAACAGAGCACCCACCTGCTGAGAGCGGGTTCAAAACGTAGGATCACCAACGGCACGATTGGGGCTCATCTTTTTTATGCGCAAATTTCGATGATTCCTATTGTTATATTGCTTTTACATACCGATTTATTATATTCTTATTCAAGGTAAAGTAAATCTTATTAGTTGGAGTTGAGTTTTATGCTTCATCAGTTTTCACGCAATGAGCTTGCCATAGGTAAAGAAGGATTGGATGTGTTAAAAAACAGCACCGTTGCCATCCTCGGAATTGGCGGGGTTGGCTCGTTTGCAGTTGAAGCGCTAGCCCGCTCAGGGGTCGGTCGATTAGTATTAGTCGATAAAGACGATGTGGACATCACAAATATTAACCGCCAAATTCACGCCTTATTATCGACTGTCGGTAAGCCAAAAGTCGATTTAATGAAAGAGCGAATTAAAGATATTAATCCGGAATGTGAAGTCATTGCGTTAAAAATGTTCTATACAGAAGAAACGTATGAGCAATTTTTTAGTTATGACTTAGATTTTGTCATAGATGCTTCGGACACGATTTCTTATAAAATTCATTTAATGAAAGAATGTTTAAAGCGAAACATTCCAATCATTTCGAGTATGGGTGCTGCCAATAAAATGGACCCAACTCGTTTCCGAATTGCTGACATTTCTAAAACGCATACAGATCCGATCGCGAAAGTCATTCGTACCCGGTTGCGGAAAGAAGGAATTCATAAAGGGATTCCAGTAGTATTCTCTGATGAAAGCCCGATTGTCATCCGGGAAGATGTTCGAAAAACTGTAGGTAACGACGAGGCGAAAATCCGTAAAGCTAAAATGCCACCATCCTCAAACGCCTTTGTTCCGTCCGTAGCTGGTTTAATTATGGCAAGTTATGTTGTTAACCAATTATTAAAAGATGTACCTATTCGTCGCGTCAAAGATGAGTAAAAAACGCCTGTTAAAGGCGTTTTTTACTTTATGGTAGTTTTGGAGAATAGGAAGCAAATGTGTAAGGTTGTTGAGCCCTTTGTTAGATGAATCGAAAACAGGAAGCGGACATATTGTCTAGTAGTGCATATATACTTTTCTGGTATGGGGACAAAATTTTTTCATTTTACCTTTTTGAAAACTTTTCTCTTCATCCTACAAGACAGATTCCTCTTTTACTAGCCCATCCGGGATTAATTAAGACCATTTCCCTCTTGATGTGAACAGTTCCCTTTATATTTCGGACTAAGGTTAGATGTTCTACACTCTTTCTTTCCGTCTACAAATAATTTTTTAGTATTCAGATAAAATCTAAGTATATTTAAATCAAAAATGGAACTTTTTTGAATATTTTTCGTATGAATAGACGATGAACTCAAAAAGGAGGGTAAACATTGCCAAAGTTAATCCAATTGCAAAACGTATCGAAACAAATCGGCAAAAAGAAAATTATCTATGGACTCAGCTTTGATGTGTATGAGGGGGAAGTATTTGGCTTTTTAGGACCAAATGGAGCGGGAAAAACGACCACGATCCGAATGATGGTCGGTTTAATGAACATAACAGAAGGGGATATAATCATATGCGGAAAAAGTGTAAAAACCAATTTTGAACAAGCGCTTCAACACGTTGGTGCGATTGTTGAAAATCCAGAGCTATATCCGTTTTTATCGGGGTACAAAAATCTCGTTCATTTTGCCCGGATGAGTAAAAATGTTTCAAAAGAAAAAATTAACGAAGTCGTTCAACTCGTTGGCTTGTCCGATAGAATTCATGACAAAGTAAAAAATTATTCATTAGGCATGAGACAGCGCTTAGGACTAGCCCAATGCTTATTGCACGATCCGAAAGTGTTAATTTTAGATGAACCGACTAACGGACTTGATCCTGCTGGTATTCGCGAAATTCGGGACTATGTACGTAAGCTCGCGAAAGAAAAACGAATGGCCATCATTGTCTCTAGTCATCTTCTCTCAGAAATGGAGATGATGTGCGATCGCATCGCCATTATACAAAAAGGTAAACTTGTAGGCGTGCAAGCGGTAGAAGAATTTGTAAGTGACCATCAAAAAACGTATCGATTTGAAATTAATCTCGCCCCATCCTTGGAAACAATCATGCAAACGAACTTCCCAGACTACTCTTTTATCATCAAAGATTCGTATCTGGAAATAAAGTTGGAACGAGAACAAGTCCCAACGATCATCCGTACGCTTGTCGAGCAAGGTGTACATATTTATTCTGTTCAACCAGTAAAGAAATCGTTAGAAGAACGCTTCCTCGAAGTAACCGAAAAGGAAGGTGAAGTACAACATGCTTAATTTAATTCGGAACGAATGGATGAAAATTATGTACCGGAAGGCAACGTATGTGATGATGGGCCTTTTGTTATTAGCCGTCATTGGTGTGGGGATCATTTTTAAAATCAATGAACCAGATATGAGTCACAACGATTGGAGAACGAGTTTAGAACAAGAAAATGCACAGCTAACGGTTCGACTGAATGAATCCGAATATGAAGGAGAGCAGCAATACTTAAAAGAACAGATTGCCATCAACACCTACCGGCTTGAGCATGATCTGTCTCCTAACGATTTCTCTTCCTTACAATTTGTGAAGGAGATGACCGTTTTAACGGAGATCATCGGCCTGTTTATGATCGTTGTCGCGGCAGGAAGCGTAGCGAACGAATTTAATTGGGGAACGATTAAGCTATTGTTAATTCGTCCGATTCGTCGATGGAAGATTTTAGTATCTAAATTTATTACGGTTGTGTGCTTCGGTTTATTTATGTTAGTGATTTTACTGGCCAGTACGTATGTAGTTGGAGCCATATTATTTGGTTTTGGTAGCGGGCCACACGTTCATTTAAGCTATGTCGACGGAGAAGTTGTTTCATCGAATCTTATTGTCCATATTGTAAAAACGTACTTGTTAGAATCCATTGACCTATTTATGTTGTCGACTATGGCTTTTATGATTTCAACTGTGTTCAGAAGTGCTTCGTTAGCGATCGGAATCGCAATGTTTTTATTGTTTACAGGTTCAACAGCCACCGTCTTTTTGGCTCAAAAGTATTCATGGACAAAATATTTGCTGTTCGCTAATATGGATTTAACGATGTACGAACGGGGAACTCCGTTAGTTGAAGGTATGACGTTACCGTTTTCGATTACGGTGCTTATCATTTACTTTGTCGTCTTTCAATTAGTTGCTTTTCTCGTTTTTGCCAAACGGGATGTAGCTGCTTAAATTGAAAAAGAGTAAGCCAGTTGCACATAACCCTGTCAAGTAGACAATGAAAAAAGAGTATATTAAGCTTCGGCCTTTTCTCGGTATTCAATCGGGGAAAGGCCGTTGAATTTTTCTTGGAATCGATCTTTATTGTAAAAATCTATATACTCCTTAATCGCCCTATATGCTTGATCGATTGATTTAGGACGCACTTTAATTCAACAGTATATGATGAAAAGGTTTGTCCTTTTTTTGCCATAGAAAAATCCCCTCCCAGGTAGACTATTAAGAACATCATATCATGCTCTCTTTTATTAATGTCTACCTGTAGGGGATAATACCAACTGGCTTACTCTTTTTCTTGTTGTTTCATAATTTTTTCGTAGGTGATCGCCAAGGCTTGTTCGTATTTACCGTTTTTTCTCGGTTCGTAGTATCGTTTATGTTTTAAGGCGTTAGGTAAATATTGTTGTTTCACCCAGCCGTGTTCATAATCGTGAGGGTACTTATAGCCAATTCCTCGACCGAGGGCAGCAGCCCCTTTATAATGCGAATCTTTTAAATGATCAGGTACCTCACCATAATTTCCTTGGCGAATATCTTCTAACGCACGATCAATAGCAGTAATGCTCGAGTTCGATTTTGGGGAAAGGCATAAGTCAATAACCGCTTGCGCTAACGGAATGCGCGCTTCGGGAAAACCGATTTTTTCCGCTGTTTGAACAGCTGCTAGCGTCCGTACACCGGCATTTGGATTCGCTAGTCCAATGTCTTCGTAGGCGATGACGAGCAGACGACGACTAATGCTCGGTAAGTCCCCGGCTTCAATAAGGCGAGCCAAATAATGCAACGCAGCATTTACATCGCTACCGCGAATCGACTTTTGAAAAGCGCTTAACACATCGTAATGGGCATCGCCATCTTTATCGTGATAAAATCCTTTTCGTTGCAAGCACTCCTCGGCAATCTCTTTCGTAATAACGATGGCTTCCTCTTCGGTCGGTTCGGTAGAAAGAACGGCAAGCTCTAGTGCATTTAATGCGCTCCGGACATCTCCGTTGGAACCAATAGCGAATGTTTCTAAGGCATCTTCTGTTAAGGTGACATGATAATTGGCTAATCCTCGTTCATCGGTTAACGCTCGCTTAATCGCTTGTTTAATCTCACATGGTGAGAGTGGTTTTAATTCAAAAATATGACAGCGACTTCGAATGGCTGGATTAATCGCATGATAAGGATTACTTGTTGTAGCCCCAATGAGTGTAATGAGGCCACTTTCGAGATGAGGTAATAGAAAATCTTGCTTCGCTTTATCTAAGCGATGGACCTCATCCAGAAACAAAATCACTTTTCCTGACATTTTTCCTTCTTCGGCGACAATTTCTAAATCTTTTTTATTATTCGTAACGGCGTTTAACGTCCGAAAAGCAAAGTTTGTACTTCCGGCAATAGCGCTAGCAATCGATGTTTTACCAACTCCAGGTGGACCATATAAAATCATCGACGATAACTGTTTCGCCCGTACCATTCGTTCAATAATTTTTCCTTTTCCGACTAAATGTTGTTGCCCGACGATTTCCGAAAGGTTGCGCGGTCGCATTCGAAAAGCTAGCGGTTTGATTGACATAGGTTCTAACTCCTTATCTTTATAGCGTTCCATTGTATTTTAATCTATCATATTTATTGGGAAGTTCAAATGCATTTGCTCGTCGTTCTATGCTATAATGTCGTAAGTTAAATAGCATTCGAACGAGCATAATAATTGAAAAGAGAAAAATAGCAGGATAAGATTTGAGGAGCGGTATTTATGAAAATTTCTACGAAAGGTCGTTACGGTTTAACCATTATGATTGAATTAGCCAAACGCCATGGGGAAGGACCAACTCCGTTAAAACAAATTGCTCAGGCGCATGATTTATCCGAACATTATTTAGAGCAATTAATTGCTCCATTAAGAAATGCAGGGTTGGTAAAAAGTATTCGTGGTGCGTATGGTGGATATATGTTAGGGAACCATCCTTCCAAAATAACGGCAGGAGATATTATTCGGGTATTGGAAGGGCCTATTAGTCCGGTGGAAGGAATCGAAAACGAAGAACCGGCCAAACGCGAACTTTGGATTCGTATTCGTGATGCAGTGAAAGAAGTACTGGATAGTACAACGATTGAGGATTTAGCTAACCATACGGATGATGGGGAGTCCGATGCGTATATGTTTTATATTTAATTCTTTACAGTAGAAGGTAGGTGTAACGATTGGAAAAAATATATTTAGATCACGCAGCCACTTCTCCCATTCACCCGAAGGTCGTTGATAAAATGACAACGGTGTTAAAGGAGACGTTTGGGAATCCGTCTAGCATTCACGCGTTCGGACGGGAAGCACGACAATATTTAGATGAGGCCCGAACCATTATGGCTGAAGCGATTGGGGCTCATTTTAATGAAATTATTTTTACAAGCGGTGGAACGGAAGCGGATAATATGGCCATCATCGGGGCGGCTCGAGCTCTTAAAGATAAAGGAAATCATATTATTACCACTTCCATTGAACACCATGCGGTTCTTCATACATGTCAATACTTAGAGAAAGAAGGTTTTGAAGTCACTTACTTGCCAGTGGATGAGCAAGGGAAAATTTCGCTTGAACAGTTTGACCAAGCGTTACGGGATGACACGATTGTTGTCACGATCATGTTTGGGAACAATGAAGTCGGCACGATTCAACCGATTCGAGAAATTGGCCAACGATTAAAAGGTCATCAAGCGGTGTTTCATACGGATGCGGTGCAAGCATTTGGAATGGAAGAGCTCGATGTAAATGAGTTACATGTAGATATGTTATCGGTCTCCGCCCATAAAGTGAACGGGCCAAAAGGGATCGGCTTTCTGTACGTACGAGAAGGAACGAAATTGATTCCCCACATCCATGGAGGAGAACAAGAACGAAAGCGTCGTGCTGGTACTGAAAACGTAGCTTCCATCGCTGGATTTGGTGAGGCGGTTACCATTGCACAACAAACGATGGCTGAAAAACGGAAACAGTATCAAGCATTTAAACAAAAAATGATTGAAACGTTCCGCCAAGAAGGTATTGAGTTTGACATAAATGGCACGCTTGAAGGGTCGCTTCCTCACGTTATAAATGTTTATTTTCCTGGGGTAGACGTGGAAGCGATGCTCGTGAATTTAGATTTAGCTGGGATTGCGGCATCCAGCGGTTCGGCGTGCACTGCGGGTTCTATTGATCCGTCTCATGTCTTAGTGGCGATGTTCGGAAAATACTCTGATCGGTTACGCAGCTCAATTCGCTTTAGTTTTGGCTTAGGTAATACATTAGAACAAGTGGAAAAAGCGGCAAAAGAAACAGCGAATATTGTGAAAAGACTTCGTAAATAAATCGGAGGTGTGAGAGGATGAAAGATCCGAAAAACACCCGCGTTGTTGTAGGAATGTCTGGCGGTGTCGATTCTTCCGTTGCCGCCCTGTTGTTAAAAGAACAAGGGTATGATGTCATTGGTGTGTTTATGAAAAACTGGGACGACACGGACGAAAATGGTGTCTGTACGGCAACAGAAGATTACAATGACGTCATTCGGGTTTGTAATCAACTTGGCATTCCTTACTATGCGGTGAACTTTGAAAGACAATATTGGGATAAAGTATTCACATACTTTTTAGATGAGTATCGTGCTGGAAGAACACCGAATCCAGATGTGATGTGTAATAAAGAAATCAAGTTTAAAGCATTTCTTGACCATGCGATGAACTTAGGGGCGGATTATGTCGCAACTGGTCATTATGCTCGGGTTGACTATCGGGACGGCGAAGTCAAAATGTTACGCGGTCTCGACCAAAATAAAGACCAAACGTACTTTTTAAATCAATTGACACAAAAACAACTGTCTAAAGTTCTCTTCCCAATTGGGGAACTGGAGAAAAAACGGGTTCGTGAAATTGCCAAAGAAGCCGGTTTGGCGACCGCAACAAAAAAAGATTCAACGGGGATTTGTTTTATCGGTGAACGTAATTTTAAAGAGTTTTTAAGCAATTATTTACCGGCTCAACCAGGAAAAATGATGACGTTGGACGGGGAAGTGAAAGGAACCCATGACGGATTGATGTATTATACAATTGGACAACGTCAAGGTCTGGGCATTGGTGGAGCTGGTGAACCATGGTTTGTTGTTGGGAAAAACTTAAAAGAAAATATTCTTTACGTTGCTCAAGGCTTTGATAATGAATACTTATATTCCGATTCCATCATTGCGACAAACGTCAACTGGATTTCGGATAAAGAAAAACCATCGGAATTTAAATGTACAGCAAAATTCCGTTACCGTCAGCCAGATAACGGTGTGACGGTACAACGCTTGGAAGGAGACAAAGTAAAAGTCATTTTCGACAAGCCTGTTCGTGCCGTGACTCCAGGACAAGCTGTCGTCTTTTACAATGGAGAAGAATGCTTAGGCGGCGGTACGATTGATGAAGTGTATAAAAACAATGAACGTCTCCATTACGTTGGATAAGCCTCAACTCTGTATTGAGTTGGGGTTTTCCTATTTTCTAGCTGATGATGGTGAAACATATGATATACTGCCTATAGAAAATGAAACGAGGTGGCAAGCATGAATTACAACCAGCAAGGTATTTCCTTTTTACAAGAAGGCAAATATGAAGAGGCGATTCAAGCTTTTACAAAGGCGATCGAAGAAAATCCACAAGACGAAGTGGCGTATATCAATTTTGGAAATGTACTATTAGCAGTTGGAGAAAAAGATCGTGCGAAAGCTTTTTTTGAAAAAGCGCTGGATTTAAACAAGGAAGCTGCTAGTGCATATTACAGTTTAGGTAACCTGTATTACGAAAATCATCAATTCGAGGAAGCGCTCCATATGTTCCAGCAAGCGCTAAAGCATGGGCTTAACGAAAGCGACGTGTATTTTATGCTTGGCATGTGTTTTGTGCAGGTAGATCAAACAAAATTAGCTTTACCGTATTTACAGCGAAGTGTCGAACTAAATGCCAATGATGTGGAAGCACGCTTTCAATACGGACTTTGCTTAGCAAAATTAGAATACTTTGATGAAGCGATTCACCAGTTGGAGGAAGTCATTCGCCAAGATGATCGACATGCCGATGCGTATTACAATTTAGGCGTGGCATATTCAGGTCATTTAGAAGATGTTGAAAAGGGCATAGCGATGTTTGAAAAAGCGTTACAAATTCAACCTGATCATATGTTGGCAGGCTACGGAAAGAAATTATTGGAAAAATTACAAGAAAATCAATTAGATTGACCGTTAAGGAGTGGTTTCATGGAACGCCAACAATCGTTAATAATGGTCGAGCAATTTTACATAAAAGGGCGCCCCATTGCGACCATTTTTCATAATGAGGAAAATTTATATACGGTGCTTCGTTTGGAAATTGATGATACGAACCTTTCCTATGAAGAAAAAGAAGTGACGGTTATCGGAAATTTTCCAAAAATACACGAGCAAGAAACATACACTTTTTTTGGCGTTTTTCATGACCACCCGAAATTTGGCCTCCAATTTAAAGCTCATTCATTTCAAAAAGAAATCCCAACGACAAAACAAGGAATCATTCAATATTTATCGAGCGATTTGTTTAAAGGGATTGGAAAAAAGACCGCACAATTAATTGTTGATACCCTTGGAGAGCAAGCGATTTCGAAAATAGTGGACAATCCGGATGTGCTTAAAGAGGTTCCAAGATTATCCAAAGATAAAGCCGATACGATTATAGAAACATTACTTATGAACCAAGGGTTAGAGCAAGTGATGATGGCATTAAATAAATTAGGCTTTGGTTCACAGCTTTCATTAAAAATTTACCAAGTGTATAAAGACGAAACGTTATCGATAATTAATCAAAATCCGTATCAACTCGTCGAAGATATAGAAGGAATCGGATTTACACGCGCCGATGAACTCGGAAGAAAAATGGGCATTGAAGGTAATCACCCAGCTCGGATTAAGGCGGCCTGTTTGTATAGCCTAGAGCAGCTTTGTTTGCAAGAAGGCCACGTGTATATAGAAGCAGAAGATTTGTTAAAAGCGGTAAAAAAACTACTTGAACAAAGTCAGCCAACCTCTATTGAATTTACAGAAATATCACGGGAAATCATCCATTTAGCGGAAGAAGGAAAACTTATTGTAGAAGAGCAGCGGCTTTATTTACCTTCGCTCTATTTTTCAGAAAAAGGCATCGTCCGCCACATTCAGCGCATTTTATCGCAAACTGAGTACGAAGAACTGTTTCCACAATCGGAATTTTTGCTGGCCTTAGGTGAACTGGAGGAACGAATCGGCATCCAATATGCACCGTCGCAGCGAGAAGCAATTCAAACTGCGCTAATGTCTCCAATGATGATCTTAACCGGGGGACCAGGAACAGGAAAAACGACGGTTATTAAAGGTATTGTTGAACTGTATTGTGAATTGCACGGTCTGTCGATGGATCCAAAACAGTACCAAAAAGATGAATCGTTCCCGATTGTTCTGGCTGCTCCTACTGGACGTGCCGCGAAACGGATGAGTGAATCGACAGGTATTCCTGCACTGACGATCCACCGATTGTTAGGTTGGAATGGTCTCGATGGGTTTGAACATGATGAAGAACGACCAATTCAAGCGAAGTTATTAATTGTTGATGAAATGTCGATGGTGGATACGTGGTTAGCTAATCAATTGTTCAAAGCGTTACCTGATGAAATCCAAGTCGTCCTTGTGGGAGATGAAGACCAACTGCCATCGGTCGGACCAGGACAAGTGTTAAAAGATTTACTCGACTCCAAGCTTATTCCAACCGTCAGATTAACGGATATTTATCGCCAAAAAGAAGGGTCAACAATTATTGAACTTGCCCATCAAATGAAAAATGGTGTTGTTCCAGAAAATTTAACGTCTCCACAAAAAGACCGTTCCTTTATACAGTGTTCGGCGACACAAATCGCCGATGTAGTGAAAAAAGTTGTAGAAAATGCCTTAAAAAAAGGATATACGAAACGAGATATTCAAGTATTAGCCCCGATGTATCGGGGTCCTGCCGGAATTGATAAGTTGAATGAATTGCTTCAAAGCGTGTTTAACCCAAATGAAGGAAAAGATCGTAAAGAAATTCAATATGGAGATGTCACTTATCGCATCGGTGATAAAGTTCTTCAACTCGTGAACCAGCCAGACCATCATGTCTTTAACGGAGATATGGGCGAAATTGTTTCAATCAGTTATGCGAAAGAAAATACAGAAAAAGAAGATATGGTCATCGTTTCGTTTGATGGCAATGAAGTAACGTACACGAAACAAGAGTTAAATCAAATTACTTTAGCGTATTGTTGTTCGATTCATAAGTCACAAGGTAGTGAATTCCCGATCGTCATTTTACCTGTCGTCAAAAGCTATTACCGGATGTTACGTAGGAAATTGCTTTATACGGCAGTTACGCGGAGCAAACGCTTTTTAATTATATGTGGGGAGGAAGAAGCGTTTCGCTTAGGTGTAAGTAAACAAGAAGATTCGATTCGGAAAACGACTTTAAAAGAAAAGCTAAAAGCGTTGTTGAAGGATGATGAAAAAGATGAACCCATTGTGCTCGATGAAGAAGCTCTTATGAAGGTAGATCCGATGATTGGGATGGAAAACGTTACACCTTATGATTTTATGGAGAAGGGTTGATACTAAAAATGTTCGGAAAGGTGGGAAAATCTTTGCGAACATTTACCCTTCTTAACCGTTTATATGTAGTCTCCCTCCAAACAGGTGAAGTCGTTGGGGAAATATGTGATATAGGAATTGATTCCAATGGGCGTGTCAAAGGGCTTATCGTCAAACGAAAGAATCGGATTTTTCCCAAAAGTTATTGGTTACCGTTAACAAACGTTCAACAGTTTGGGCATGATTGTATTTTTATTAAAAGCGAAAACGAATTACTCGAAGGGAAACACGCTGAAAACTTGTATACCATCAAGCACGATGAATCGCTATATGGGAAAGAGTTATTAACAACTGAAGGTGAACACTTAGGAATGCTCCAAGATGTATATTTTTTGGAAGATTTGGGCACAATCGTAGCATATGAAATAACCGAAGGACTTTTTACCGATTTACGGGAAGGGCCACAAGTCATTTCTTCTTCAAATCCTCCAAAAATTGGTAAAGATGCGGTTATTATTACGTAATGGAGTACGAGGTGTTCATAATCGATGTTACAGTGCCCAAACTGTCGTAGAAAAAATTTAGGGAAAATCGGTGTTAACCAATATTATTGTTGGGATTGTTTTATTGAACTTTCTGTTTCTGAAGGGCTCATTCATACGCATCAAGTAGAAGAGGATGGAACGTTAAGTTCATTAGATGATTTGTTTTCTGAGGAAGAGCGGCGTTTTTCATCCTAAACAATTAGAGGTGAAATGATTTGAATCGAGCGATGACTTCCTTAATTAGTTTTGGTGTAGGATTGGCAGCAGCAACAATGAATCCAAAACGGCTACGTCGACAAATGAAAAAGATACGAAAGCGAATAGGTTGGTAATAATAAAGGGTTGCTTAAAAGCAGCCCTTTTTTGTTTTTGTTGAATATTTCTCTTTTTTAACAGAAAAACTAACGAAAGGGGGATGGAACGGTGAAACTAAACCTACAATGGATTTATTGGCTTGGAACGATCCTTTTGTTCTTAATTGTCGTTTATTTTATTTATTTATTACATCCGATTTGGTTACCTATCGTTCATATCGTCTTAAAAGTATCTCTCCCGTTTATTCTTGGCGGATTTATTACGTACTTACTACACCCTTTTGTAGAGCATCTTCATGAAAAGGGGCTTTCCCGAGTATTGGCTATATTCATTATTTACGTCTCTTTTTTTACAATCACTGGATTAGCTATTTATAAAGGTATACCGCTTGTTATTCGCCAAGTACAAGATTTTTCTCAAAATATTCCAATGTTTGCAGACCAATATTCTCACTGGCTTCAAATGATTGAACAGAAAACTGAGGGGTGGCCGGTTCGTTTACAGGAAGAACTTGATGAACGAATTCATCAATTAGAACGGCGATCAGCTCAACTTCTTGATCAAATGGGAGATGGAATGGGATACGTGACGAAATTGATATTTCTTCTTGGACTTATTCCATTTATATCGTTTTATTTGTTAAAAGATATTGAAAAAGTGAAGAAAATGTGTTGGTATCTCACTCCGAAAAGCTGGCGTAAACAAAGTCTTCAATTTATACGCGATGTAGAAGAATCATTGGGAGGGTATATACGTGGGCAGTTCATCGTCGGTACGATAATTGGCACCCTAGCGTCAATTGCTTTTTGGTTGATAAAAATAAAATATCCTCTGTTACTTGGGATTTTCGTTGGTATTACTAATATCATTCCTTATTTTGGTCCAATTATCGGAGCGATTCCAGCGGTCATCATCGGCGCAACAATATCCTTTCGAACTGTCTTATTCGTTATCGTTATCATTGCTGTTCTTCAATTTATTGAAGGAAACATTCTCTCTCCTTATATTGTCGGTAAAAATTTGCACATGCATCCGTTACTTATTATGGCCGCTTTACTAGTTGGTGGTGAAATCGGTGGAATCATTGGGCTTATTATTGCTGTCCCGATTTTAGCTATCCTAAAAACAGCCATTATTCATGGAAAAAACCATTTCATAATCAGACGTTGACAAAGAGGAAGAAAGTTTTCTATAATTCCTGTTAGACAAGTGAAGATTGGGAAATCAATGAAGGATCGAGTATGTTATAGGCCATCTGTAGCGCATGAATCATGCGTCGAAGAGAGGAATTTCCGTAGGCTGAAAGAAATTCCAGATGAAGGATAACAGAAAGCTAATCCAGAGGGCAGGTTAATCCCTGACGTGTTGCCGCGTTAAGGCATGAAAGTGATGGATACGTCTTTATTTAGGAGTATTCATAATCAGGGTGGTACCGCGAGCACGCTCTCGTCCCTGTCCAGGGATGAGGGCTTTTTTTATTTTTCACTTTAAGTACATCATTTAAAGGAGGAAGAGGGAATGAAAAAGTTAACAGGTTCCGAAATACGGCAAATGTTTCTTGAATTTTTCGAACAAAAGGGACACAAAATTGAACCGAGCGCGTCGCTTATTCCAGTTGACGATCCTTCCTTACTTTGGATTAACAGTGGTGTTGCAACATTAAAAAAATATTTTGATGGTCGCGTTGTCCCGGACAATCCACGCATTACGAACGCACAGAAATCGATTCGTACGAACGATATTGAAAACGTCGGAAAAACGGCGCGCCACCATACGTTCTTTGAAATGCTAGGAAACTTTTCCATCGGTGATTACTTTAAAGAGGAAGCGATTGAGTGGGCATGGGAATTTTTAACCGATCCAAAATGGATTGGCTTTGATCCAGAACGATTGTCCGTTACCATTCATCCAGAGGATGAGGAAGCGTATGAGATTTGGAAAAACAAAATTGGCATTCCAGAAGAGCGCATTATTCGTTTGGAAGGAAACTTCTGGGATATCGGAGAAGGGCCAAGTGGTCCAAATACAGAGATCTTCTACGATCGTGGACCAGAATACGGAGACGACCCAACGGATCCAGAATTATATCCAGGTGGCGAAAATGAACGTTACTTAGAAGTCTGGAACTTAGTATTTTCCCAATTTAACCATAACCCAGATGGTACATATACCCCATTACCGAAAAAGAACATTGATACGGGAATGGGTCTTGAACGCATGGCTTCCGTTGTTCAAGATGTACCGACGAACTTTGATACCGATCTATTTATGCCAATTATTGAAGCAACGGAAAAGATTTCAGGTGAAAAATATCGAGTGGATGCGGAAAAAGACGTGGCATTTAAAGTCATTGCCGACCATATTCGTACGGTGACATTTGCTATTGCTGATGGAGCGTTACCATCCAACGAAGGTCGAGGTTATGTGTTACGTCGTCTACTTCGCCGGGCGGTTCGTTATGCGAAACAAATTAACATTGAACGTCCATTTATGTACGAGCTCGTACCGGTTGTAGCGGAGATTATGGCTGATTTTTATCCAAATGTAAAAGAAAAGAACGAGTTCGTCCAAAAGGTCATTAAAAACGAAGAAGAACGCTTCCATGAAACGTTAAACGAAGGACTAGCGATTCTTTCTTCACTCCTTGAACAAGCAAAGCAAGAAGGAAAACAAATGCTTGATGGAAAAGATGTTTTCCGTCTATATGATACGTACGGTTTTCCGGTGGAATTAACGGAAGAATACGCTCTTGAGAAAGGTCTCTCTCTCGATATAGAAGGATTTGAAAAAGAAATGGAACGTCAACGCGAGCGGGCCCGTTCGGCACGTCAAGACGTAGGATCTATGCAAGTTCAAGGAGGCGTGCTTAGCTCTATTACGGAAGAGAGCCGCTTTGTTGGCTACGATCAATTTGAAGTAAAAGGAACAGTGAAAGTTCTTGTGAAAGATGACGAATTGGTTGATGAAGTACATGAAGGAGAAGAAGTCCAGTTTATTCTTGATCAAACACCGTTTTACGCAGAAAGCGGTGGACAAGTAGCGGACAAAGGGCTACTAACAAATGAAGAGGTAGAAGTAGAGGTACAAGAAGTTCAAAAAGCACCGAACGGTCAACACCTTCATACAGGTATCGTGAAAAAAGGTTCCTTAAAGAAAAACATGAAGGTTCTTGCTTCGATTGACCTCGCTTCCCGGAGCAAAATTACGAAGAACCATACGGCAACTCACTTACTACATCAAGCGTTAAAAGATGTATTAGGCGATCATGTCAACCAAGCTGGTTCCTTAGTTGAACCTGACCGTTTACGTTTTGACTTCTCCCACTTCGGGCAAGTTCAACCGGAAGAACTTGAACAAATTGAGACCATCGTCAACGAAAAAATTTGGGCGAACTTACCTGTTACAATTGACTATAAAGGATTAGAAGAAGCAAAAGCGATGGGGGCAATGGCTCTATTCGGTGAAAAATACGGTGATATCGTTCGCGTTGTTTCTGTCGGAGACTATAGCTTAGAGCTTTGTGGTGGCTGTCACGTTCCAAACACATCTGTGATTGGTCTATTTAAAATTGTATCCGAAGGTGGAATTGGTGCAGGAACACGTCGTATTGAAGCCGTTACAGGAGAAGCGGCGTATCGCTTATTGAATGATCAAGTTCAAATGTTAAAAGATGTTGCCCAAAAGTTAAAATCCCATCCAAAAGATGTAATTACTAAAGTTGATGCCTTGCTCCAAGAAATGAAAGAGCTACAGCGTGAAAACGAGTCTCTAGCAGCGAAACTTTCCAACATTGAAGCTGGTAACTTAGCGGACAAAGTAAAAGAAGTGGAAGGAATTAAAGTTTTAGCCAGCAAAGTAAACGTCGCTGACATGAATAGCTTACGGAACATGGTCGATGAGTTAAAACAAAAACTAGAGTCCGGTATTGTCGTTTTAGGTACGGCGCAAAACGGAAAGGTCAACATTATCGCTGGTGTGACGAAAGACTTAGTTAATAAAGGTTATCATGCCGGTAAACTTGTGAAAGAAGTAGCGTCACGTTGTGGTGGTGGCGGTGGTGGTCGTCCAGATATGGCGCAAGCAGGCGGTAAAAATCCGGAACAATTAGATGCGGCCCTTCAATTTGTAGAAGAATGGATCAAATCCGTTTAATTTCGGGCAAAAGTAGTGTACAATGTAGGTAACAATTGACATTTGGGACTCCGGTAGGAAGATTGACCTCTATCTTCCCAATTGTGTATGATAGAGGTCCTTTTTGTAAGAGATCCTTAGTAGAGAGGTGCATGTGATGAGCTCGTTTGATAAAACGATGCGGTTTAATTTTTCCGATGAATCTTTTGAACATGATGTAAAAGAAGTGCTCATGCAAGTGTACGAGGCGCTTCATGAAAAAGGGTATAACCCTATTAATCAAATTGTCGGATATTTATTATCGGGAGACCCAGCCTACATTCCACGACATAAAGATGCCCGTAACATTATTCGCAAATTAGAGCGTGATGAAATTATTGAGGAATTAGTGAAATCCTATTTAAATCAACATCGTGAGGGATAAATACATGAGAGTTTTAGGTCTTGATGTAGGCTCCAAGACCGTAGGAGTGGCATTAAGTGATGAATTAGGGTGGACAGCCCAAGGGCTTGAAACAATTCCGATTAACGAGGAAGAGCAAGAGTTTGGTTTTAAGCGTCTAGCCGAAATCATTGATGAGTATAACGTAGAAAAGATTGTTGTCGGCTTTCCAAAAAATATGAACAACACCGTGGGCCCCCGAGGGGAAGCAGCTCAACACTACGCCAAATTATTAGAAAAAAAGTTTGGCTTACCGGTTATACTATGGGATGAACGATTGAGCACCATGGCGGCAGAGCGGGTGTTACTTCAAGCTGATGTCAGTCGAAAAAAGCGAAAAAAAGTGATTGACAAAATGGCAGCTGTTATGATTTTACAAGGCTACTTAGATAGCCAAAAATAATATGAGGTGATAGAAAATGGAACATGGTGAAAAACACATTACAGTAATTGATGAAAATGGAAACGAACAGCTTTGCGAAGTGTTATTTACGTTTGAATCTGAGGCTCTCTGTCAATTGTGGTGGTGCAAATATTTCCAATACTCTCTCTTTGGAAGGAATGTAGGTTAACCTAC
>NZ_JBCNBW010000084.1:0-1857 GCF_050478865.1 Aeribacillus pallidus
ACAATTCAAGTATAAAAGAATAACGGGGTTGCGTGTCTTTTTTTTGACCAAAATTGTATGAAAACCCCAACATTTATTATAGAGCCTAATTTTATGATAAAATAAAAAAACTTCCATTTTTCATGGAAGTTGCCGTTTTATGTATGTTGGAGGCGGCAACCGGATTCGAACCGGTGATAAAGGTTTTGCAGACCTCTGCCTTACCACTTGGCTATGCCGCCTTATATTGTTTGGAGCGGAAGACGGGATTCGAACCCGCGACCCCCACCTTGGCAAGGTGGTGTTCTACCACTGAACTACTTCCGCAAGCTGGGCTAGCTGGATTCGAACCAGCGCATCACGGAGTCAAAGTCCGTTGCCTTACCGCTTGGCTATAGCCCAATAATAATAATATATGCAAGTAATGAAAAATTGTGATGAAATATGGGGCGACTAGTGGGAATCGAACCCACGAATGTCGGAGCCACAATCCGATGCGTTAACCACTTCGCCATAGCCGCCACGTCTGGCAGGGGCAGTAGGAATCGAACCCACACTGGAGGTTTTGGAGACCTCTGTTCTACCATTAAACTATGCCCCTGTAATGGTGGAGGGGGACGGATTCGAACCGCCGAACCCAGAGGGAGCGGATTTACAGTCCGCCGCGTTTAGCCACTTCGCTACCCCTCCACGACGCTCATGGTGCCGGCTGCAGGACTTGAACCCGCAACCTACTGATTACAAGTCAGTTGCTCTACCAATTGAGCTAAGCCGGCATGTTGGATTTATCTTTGACTTTAACTCATTCTTATAGTCGTCCCGCTCTCAGTATGTTTACTCAAGTAGCAGCTCGAGCGGTACGCTGAAGCATCGCTCCGAAGATTATTCGGTCGTGCTCTACCAATTGAGCTAAGCCAGTATGTTCAATTTTTAAATGGTGGCTCGGGACGGAATCGAACCGCCGACACAAGGATTTTCAGTCCTTTGCTCTACCGACTGAGCTACCGAGCCAACTGGCGGTCCCGACGGGAATCGAACCCGCGATCTCCTGCGTGACAGGCAGGCATGTTAACCGCTACACCACGGGACCTTTTTAATTGCGGGGGCAGGATTTGAACCTGCGACCTTCGGGTTATGAGCCCGACGAGCTACCGGACTGCTCCACCCCGCGACGATAAAAATTATAGAATTTGGTTCATG
This sequence comes from Aeribacillus pallidus, assembly GCF_050478865.1. NCBI lineage: Bacteria > Bacillati > Bacillota > Bacilli > Caryophanales > Bacillaceae > Aeribacillus > Aeribacillus pallidus. The sequence goes on from NZ_JBCNBW010000084.1 coordinate 1,180, forward strand.
CCCGATGTGTCTGTTGACCGTCCCGCTCTCGGTTAGCTAATTCAAGAAGTAGCTCGAGCGGTACGCTGAAGTGTTTTCGAGGAAGTGGATTCGGGCGTGCTCCACCCCGCGACGATAAGATAGTATGGTGGAGGATGACGGGATCGAACCGCCGACCCCTTGCTTGTAAGGCAAGTGCTCTCCCAGCTGAGCTAATCCTCCATGGTGACCCGTACGGGATTCGAACCCGTGTTACCGCCGTGAAAGGGCGGTGTCTTAACCACTTGACCAACGGGCCATGTTGATAATGGCGGAGAGCAAGGGATTCGAACCCTTGAGGCAGCGTTAACCGCCTACACGATTTCCAATCGTGCTCCTTCGACCACTCGGACAGCTCTCCAAATGGCTCCGCAGGCAGGATTCGAACCTGCGACCGTTCGGTTAACAGCCGAATGCTCTACCACTGAGCTACTGCGGATCGATACGCCTGGCAGCGTCCTACTCTCGCAGGGGAGACCCCCAACTACCATCGGCGCTGAGGAGCTTAACTTCCGTGTTCGGTATGGGAACGGGTGTGACCTCCTCGCCATCGCCACCAGACATTTATTTCGTTTTCCTAACGACAACCTCTATTATACAGAGTTTTTGTCGTTTTTCAAGAGGTTTTTTTATTTTTTATTCCCTCAAAACTAGATAAAG
>NZ_JBCNBW010000085.1:0-11968 GCF_050478865.1 Aeribacillus pallidus
ATGGAAAATTTTCTTTTTTGTCCTTCTTGATTTCTTTCTTAACTTAGAGTCTTCAAATAGCCAAGCTGAAACGATTTCACCCCATTTTTCTTCATACATCATACCTTTCCTCTGTGGGCTTTTTTGTTTAGGTATTTGATCCTCATCTGCATATTTTTTAGCAGTTCTCCAATTAATTTTTAGTGTACGCTGTATTTCAGAAATAGAAAGACCTTTGTTGTTTCTTAAGAATTTGATACAATTAATTTCAGACATTGCTAGCATCCTTTCTAAACCTCCACTATGAATTGATTCGACACCAATTACAGTAGAGGGACTTGGGGTGGCTGGCAAGTCTTTTTTTATTTATTAATAAAGTGCAGTTCTCTGCATTTTTTCTTTGCAAAGCTCTGCACTTTTATTTTGCAATAAACAACTTTTACTCTTTGTCCTTGTGTTTTTATTCTTTTACCATTTTTATATGCTTCTGTAATATCTATTATTTGACATTAGGTCAATTTAACTGGACGTATAATCTAAGTTATATGTCTAGTTTTTGGTGATGAAAGACGGACTGGGAAAAACAGTTATATTCTTATATCATAAATAGTTCTAATATTTAACCAAACTATTCCGTGTAGCTTCATGTACTTAAACTAACGTTACAGGTTAGTTGAACAAGTTGTAAATTGAATACTTTAAAGTTACAGAGTATTTCTTTGTAATGAGGAATTCTTTTTATCGTCTAAAATTAAAAGGATATTTCTATAAGACAATAAAAATATAATAAAAATAAATAATAATTTATTGTAAAACGATAAAATACGTATTAAAATCAAATTAACAATAAATAAGTGAGGTGCTTTTTATGAAACAAGGATCAACATTGTTTTTAAAAATAGCTGTTTTTATTATCGGAACTCCAGTTCTTGCTTTATGTATATTTGGGTTGCCTATGTTAGCTAAAGAAGCAGCAGAAAGTAATTCGGAGTTCGCTTATGTACTATATGGCTTTTTAATAGTTATGTATGTATCGGCGATACCATTTTTCTTCGCTCTGTATCAGGCTTTTAAACTTTTAAGTTATATTGACAAGAACAAAGCTTTCTCGGAATTATCTGTAAAGGCTTTAAAGAATATAAAATACTGTGCAATCACAATCAGTATCTTTTATGTGCCAGGTTTGCCATTCTTCTATAACGTTGCGAAGTTAGAAGACGCCCCAGGTATCATGCTAATCGGATTGGGCATTATTTTTGCTTCAACGATTATTGCATTCTTTGCTGCTGTTCTCCAAAGGCTTTTACAAGAAGCCATAGATATAAAATCAGAAAATGATTTAACGGTCTGAGGTGAATAACATGGCGATTATAATCAATCTTGATGTGATGTTGGCTAAAAGGAAAATGAGCCTTACAGAACTTTCGGAGAGGGTTGGAATAACGATGGCTAATCTTTCTATATTGAAAAATGGAAAGGCAAAAGCTATTAGATTCTCAACTTTAGAAGCTATATGTAAGGCATTAGATTGTCAACCTGGAGATATTTTAGAATACAAAAGTGACGAAGACACTCAAGGATAATAAAGTGCGGATATTTTACAGGATGTTATTGTTGACATTTTTTATAAGTAATAATCTTTTCAAAAATGGTGGTAGTAGGAGGGTTAACATTTAATTTTTACGTTGGCCATCTCCTCTTCCACCATGATATTCTGAGTTTTTGCTGTAATAATATCCATTATCAAATGAATCAAATTTATAAAAGGGAAGTTACTCATGAATTTAACCATTCATATTTTTATGAATATTTTGTAAATAAAAAGCATTAGATGATATAAATCTTCTTTAAATAGTCTTTTAAAATAAAAGAAATTATTCGGCGGTGAACCTATGCTACTATACTAAGCAGGACTTACATATATTCAGAAAAAACCTTTGGAGGCACAAATCATGAGAGCACTAAAACAGCTCGTTCGTTTTGGTTGGGAGCAGGCCCTATCATGTTTGTTTCCTGTCGTTATTTTTGCCTCTTTGGCTTTTATCACAAATCATGCCACTTCCCTTCCTACCACGGTATGACTGGCTGCTCATCATCTGCCTTCTGATGCAGTGGTGGATGGTGCGTTATGGGCTTGAAACACGGGATGAACTAAAGGTTATCACATTGTTCCACCTTATTGGACTTGCTCTTGAACTTTTCAAGGTACATATGGGCTCCTGGTCTTATCCGGAGGAAGGATATTTCAAAATTTTTGGAGTGCCTTTGTATAGTGGATTCATGTACGCAAGTGTAGCGAGTTATCTTTGCCAGGCATGGAGGAGGTTTAAGGTTGAACTGGTTAAGTGGCCACCGTTTTTGGTAGTTGTACCTCTTGCAGCTGCGATTTATATGAATTTTTTCATCCACCATTATTGGATTGACGTTCGTTGGTGGTTATCTGGACTTGTAATTATCGTCTTTTGGCAATCATGGGTCACATTTGAGGTTGATGGTACTCGTTACCGTATGCCACTCGTACTTTCTTTTGTGCTCATCGGATTTTTTATATGGATAGCCGAAAATATCGCAACGTTTTTTGGAGCTTGGGAATATCCAAACCAAACCGATGCATGGAGTCTCGTTCATCTAGGAAAGGTGAGTTCATGGTTCTTATTAGTGATTGTTAGCATTCTTATAGTAGCGACGTTAAAGCAGGTTAAGGGAAAAATTGTTTCATCCAAGAAGGATAAGATTCAAGAGGCGTTTGATAATCATTTAAAGGAACGAGATCTTCTCAAAATAAAGCGAACAGTTAAAGGGTGCGAATGAGCGTAGTAAGTAAAAGACCACTCCTATACTGGACATGTCCCTGTCAAGTAGACAGTGTTTAAAAAGGCCTCTCATCAGCTTTATCAATCATAGTTGATTGGGCTTTGTCAATGTCAAGGAAACCACTTGACACTGACAGCCCATCAACTATTGGTAGACAAGCTGATGGAGAAGTTACTCTAGTCATCCGTGATTTCTTGTGTTATGCACATACCTTCTGTCTGGTATTGTACATGGCTAAGATATGTGAGTTTCTTTTGAATGCGCCTATTATTATAAAACTCCATATATTGATGAACAGCTGCTTCCAGGTCATCCATTGAGCTAAATTCCCCAAGATATACACATTCTGTTTTTAGATGGCTAAAAAAGTTTTCTATACAAGCATTGTCTAAATAGTTTGCTTTTCTAGACATACTTGGAATGATACCATGTTGTTGGAGAGCTGCGTGGTATTCATGAGATGTGTACTGGAACCCTTGGTCACTGTGTTTATTGATTGGCCAAAGATTTCATTACTTAGTGTTTTATTTTGTATAGGTGGAATAGTTTCAATCGTTTTGATATGTTATTCTCCACTGACGAATAAATGATGAGAGAAAAAAATTAATAAAGATTTAAAGTGGCTATATTTCCTATTTAATAAGTATTATTTATATATTTATTATTACTGTCCTTTTTGATTCGGGTGTATTTAGCAACTCATTAAACGGATTTATCTTTATATTGGTTGGAACCAATTTAGTATTTCCTTTGACTCTTTTTTATTTTAAAAAAACCATGTAAAAAAGTAGCTAAAGCTGCATTTTTAGTCTTATTAAAAAAACACCTGTAAAACAGATCCTGGTGGAACTCCACCTATTCCAGTAAATCGAAAATAAACACCATAACCTTTGTCAACGTTGCTTATTGCACGATCAAGAACTCCACCTTCAAGGCTATTGTGGCAGCAATTACTTCCTGGTACTGATTGCTAATGAGATAAAAATTTTCTTTTTCATATTTATCCTCTCCTCTGATGTCTTAACATGTTGCCAAATGTTATTGTACTTCTCGCTTTTCACAAGATATATATTCCTTCTCCATCTAACGCCAGCTTTAGTTAAAATTAGGACACCCAAAGACAACCATTAGACAATTTCAATAGCTCAATATAGAGGAAATGCAGTTGTCTAGAAGTTTTGTATTGGAATAAATTGTTTATTGATGATTATCACATTTATTTGATAGTTTTGTTAAAAGAGCTATGAAACGATAAACAATAATAGGCTCATATTGACATCTGAGGTGAGCTGCCATGAATTCCATCATCAAAAAATACGAGCATATGAAGATGATTCTTGACAATATTTTAGAAATGGTATTTTTCGTTTCAGTAAAAAAAGATGGCTCCTTTTGTTATGAAGATGTTAATAAAGCGGCTATCGATCAGCTCCGTTTTCCAAAAAACTTCATTGGAAAAACGATTGAGGAAGTGGTGGGGGTACATAATGCCAAAAACATCATTTACCATTATCAAGAGGCGATTCGTCAAAAACAACCAGTCACATACGAAGACCAGTTTGAAATATCTGCAAATACGTATCGGTGGTATGAATCGACGGTTTCCCCTTTATTTAACAAAAAGGGCGACTGTGAGTATATCATTGCAGTTACTCGAGATATTACGGATCGGAAACAAAAGGAAAACGAACTAGAGCTCATCTTTCATCATGCGGCGGATGCGGTGTGTACGTTCGATCAATATGGAAACTTTGTAAAAGTCAATCCAAGTTTCACGAAACTATTTGGTTGGACACAAGAAGAACTTTTAAATGATTCAACGATTTCCATTTTACCTAATGGTTATGAAGAGGAATTTAACGATGTATTACGACTGATTCAAAAAGGTGAGAGCGTTAACAATCTTGAATCGAAACGTATGACAAAGAGTGGAAAAATCATTCATACATTATCTTCTTATTCCCCCATCATGGAAAATGGACAAATGATTGGCGGCGTTGCGGTTTATAAAGATATTTCTAAGCTAAAGGAAGTAGAAAAACAACTTCGTGAGAGTGAGCAACGATTTAAACAAATTGCTGACTATTCTACGGATTTGATCACTGTTGTCACCTCAAAAGGAATCATATTATACGCTTCACCTTCTCATGAAAAGATTCTCGGTGTGCAACCCGAATTTATAAAAAACAAATCATTTATGGCGTTTGTTCATCATGACGATATGGTCCATATTCAAAAAACATTAGAGGACATCGTTCAAACGAAAACGACACAATCAATGGAATTTCGGCGGTATAGCAAAAATAAAGAGACGGTTTGGTTAGAAGCTTTAGGGACGCCTATCTTGAATGAGAGTGGTCAAGTCCATCAAATCGTTTTTATGTCACGAGATATAAGTGAACGAAAGAAAGAAGTAAAGAAGTTAAAACGATTGGCGTATCATGATTCACTTACGAATCTACCCAATCGTCGGTTATTTGATAAACAACTGTCTAAAGCGATGAAAGCGACAAGGCGACATAAAAAACTGTTAGCGGTTTTCGTTTTAGACTGTGATGGCTTTAAACTAGTAAACGATACTTACGGTCATCACGCTGGCGATAAAGTCATACAGCAATTTGCACAACGCTTAAAAAGTAATCTCCGAGAAGGGGATATGGTTTCACGAATGGGAGGAGATGAATTTCAAGTACTACTTACCAATATAAAAACAAAAGAAGATGCATTAAAGGTCGCTGATCGTATGATTAAGGCAATGGAAGTACCATTTGATATTGGAAGTACTCAATTAAAACTTACAACAAGCATTGGTATTGCTTTTTATAAAGGGGAAAACAAACATAAAAACTCATTAATTAAAGAAGCGGATTCAGCCTTATATGAGGCTAAACGCAAGGGAAAAAATACGTACTGCATCTATAATCCTTATAAAAAAGAGTCACGTGGCAATAATTGAGGAATAATGAAACAATGCAAAAAGAAAAAATCGAACTAAGTAGACTAATCGTTTAATTTATAGCCATGCCTACATCGGTCATGGTTTTTTTTATAGGGAAATAATTAGAAATTCCGCTCGTTTGTATATAAGTGATTTATAGATACAAAAAATTTGAGAATCTATAAATTATTTATAGAATAAATTAAGAATGATGAAATCGTTTAATGAAGGAGGTCTGTGCATGGGAATATTAGACGGGTTAATGGGCAATGTTTCCGAAGCGAATATTGAAGAGGTTAAAAAGGAATTAGAAAAGATTGTAACTGAAGAGGAACGTGTGGAAAAAGCATATAAGTTGATCCGTGATTTAATTGTTTTTACAAATAAGCGATTGATATTAATTGACAAGCAGGGCGTAACTGGTAAAAAGGTAGAATATCATTCCATTCCTTATAAAAGTATTACTCATTTCAGTGTGGAGACAGCAGGAACTTTTGATTTAGATGCAGAGTTAAAAATTTGGATTTCCAGTAACTCGCAACCGATTATGAAGCAATTTAAAAAAGATAAAAGTATTTATGATGTTCAAAAAGCATTGGCAACGTATGTAGCGAAATAAAATTCGTATTCGTGGTAAACAAAAAGAAGAAAGGGGTTGTCCTTTCTTCTTTTACGGTAATTATTGACCGAGAAACGATTTAAGCATCCAGTTGTGTTTTTCAAGGCTTTTGTGTATACCTAGAAGCATATCTCCCGTTGCTTCGTCATTTGTTTCCTCTGCTAACTCTAATCCTTTTGCTAAGTCTTCTACCATCGATGAGAAGTCTTGATACAATTGTTGTACCATTTGTTCATCCGTTTCGTTGCCTTTTGCTTCTTGAATGGAAGACAATTCTAAGCATTCTTTCATGGTGGCAACTGGTTTTCCATTGAGGGCGAGTAGGCGTTCAGCTAGTTCATCAATATAGAGAGCGGCTTCGTTATATAGTTCCTCAAACTTGGCATGTAACACAAAGAATTGATGTCCTTTAACGTACCAATGGTAATTATGCAACTTGACGTATAGGACTATCCAATCCGCAATTTGTTTATTGACAATGTCCAACAGTTGTTCTTTTACCATGTGGTATCTCCTCCTTTTTTCACTATTAAAGTCCCCTATGTCCTTCTTTTTTAAACAAAAGAGATTATAGAATAACTTGGTAATAATTATTTCTTTGCTATTAAAAGAGGAAATTCATCATGATTGATTCATTAAAGTCATAACCATATGACAAGAAGGCTCATTTATATGGGAGGAGTGAAGTTTGTGTATCCTTACTATGTTTACCGGGTGAACGGTTGGACTAATATACTGAATCTTCTTCAGCAAAGTTTATATGCGGAAAGTATGGTTTGTTCGATGAGTACGCAACTTTATCATATTCCAGAAACGAAAGACTTGCAGGGAAATAATGAAATGCATACACACTTGGTTCCTGCTTCCTACCATCGAGTAACAACGGTCGGCTCAGCTCAACGGTTAGTTAATGGTGAACAGCAACAATCCATTGTGAAGACACTGATTGCCTGTATCCGTAATGCAGAGAAACAAGATCAACACGTTCGAGAAGGACTTAAAGTGATGGAAGAACATGCCAACTCGGATATAAAGCCATTTATTCAAGCCATCCAATGGTGGCAACAGCAAGCGGAAGCTTCATTACAACAAGCCAAGCAATTGGTAGAGGCGATGGGAGTATCCCTATCAACCGAAGAAGAAGCAACCAATTCTTACTGACTGTCAAGGATGATTTTATATAAAGGTGATGTTATAGTTCATTGTTGATTTTTAGCAAGTTGTTCACACGGCGGCGACTCCAGCGGGAACAAGAAGCCGCAAGACCGTTACTTGAGTGTAGCGAGGGAAGCGGCTAGCGGTTTGCCCGCGGAAAGCGTCCGCCTGCAGCGAAATATAAATATAAACAGTATCGTTTAAAAGATCCTATATAAAATGAAAAGGTCATTTCCTATGGGGAATGATCTTTTTTCTTTTTAGGGGTTCTATTTAACAATAGTCACAAATGTTTCCTCTTGTCTCCAAAACAAATTGATGGTAGCATTATTTTTACATAATATTTTGTAAAGGTCAGACGTTTTTGTGAAGCTAATATTTACGCTGTCACAAATTCTTAAAAAAAATTAAAAAAAGCTGTTGCAATTTTTAAGTGATGTTAATATAATAAAAAATGTCTTCGACAGAAAGAGATAACATTCGACAAATGTGCGGGTGTAGTTTAGTGGTAAAACCTCAGCCTTCCAAGCTGATGTCGTGGGTTCGATTCCCATCACCCGCTCCATACATATCCGTATTCAACGCAGTGTTTCGTTTCGAAATGAACGAAGCATTGCGTTTTTTGATTATATACGGATAAAATGAAGAAAGCCATTGGTTATTTCCCAATGACTTCAAACGTACCTGTTCCTCCATGAATTTGGAGAAACATGTCCATTAATGATTTTGTGAGTTTTTCACTCTCTTCTTTAGATAAAGAAGGGCGAAGATAGATAATTTGTAAAGCAGATGTGGTGGTTTCGGTCACCGGTGTTCGATCGGAATCGACAAATGGACTGCCAAATGGCCCGAGGGCATCACATGAAACGAGTAAGCCGTCGAGCGAGTTGCTTCTACCGTTTAATCCTATGTATTCTTCACCGTCTTTACCAATTCGTAAGATGACGTCACCTTTAATATGGTCTTTATCATAGATACCGATTGGTGTTTCATATTTTAACGAAAAGAAATTGTTAACATCGATAGCTGAGTTGACGCTCGTTAAATAATTTTGTTTTTTAATGCGACGGTATAAAGCTTCTGCCGAATGACGATAACGGTTCGGGTCTTTTCCAAACGTTTTAAATAGTTGACGCCATTCTTGTATGCCCGGGAACGCCGTTACTGGTTTTTCTTCTAAATCAAAAAAGATGGATTCCTGGAAAAGCAGCAAACGCCCACGCAGCATTTGCGGGGACTTTCCAACTTGAATGCCCTCGTAATGAATGACACCAATTTTAAAGGTAGGAACGAGTTCAGTAATAGCAGAATCAACTGTTACGTTCATTTCATTCACCCCTAGCCAGTGTAATATACTGTTAGTTTATCATACCGAATGATGGTATTAGAAATAGAAAGGAGGGATATTGATGGATTGGCAACAATTAAAAGAAGAAATTATTGCTTATAGCCGGACGATTGGCATTGATAAAATCGGTTTTGCTGCTCCAGATCCGTTTACCGAAATGAAAAATCGCTTGATTCGGCAACAAGAGTTAGGATATCAGTCAGGATTTGAAGAAAAAGATATCGAAAAACGGGTCGATCCATCCCTCATTTTTGAAGAGCCGCGTTCGATTATTTCAATTGCGTTAGCGTATCCGTCCAAAATGAAAAACGCTCCCCGAAGCAAGCGAGGGGACCGACGTGGGATTTTTTGCCGTGCATCTTGGGGAACCGATTATCATGTCGTACTAAAAGATCGGTTAGATAAACTGGAACAATTTATTAAAGAAAAAGTACCAGATGCTGTATGCCGTTCGATGGTGGATACTGGTGAGTTAGTCGACCGAGCTGTCGCAGAACGAGCGGGTATTGGCTGGAGCGGGAAAAATTGTTCCATTATTACGCCGGAGTTTGGTTCGTACGTTTATTTAGGAGAAATGATTACCAATTTGCCGCTTGAGCCGGATGAGCCGATGGAGGAACAATGCGGAGAATGTACCAAATGTTTAGACGTCTGTCCAACAGGAGCGTTAGTGGGACCTGGACAATTAAATGCGCAGCGGTGCATCGCCTTTTTAACCCAAACAAAAGGGTTTTTGCCAGACGAATTCCGTGACAAAATCGGGAATCGTTTGTACGGATGTGATACGTGTCAAACGGTGTGTCCGAAAAATAAAGGAAAGGATTTTCATCTCCATGAAGAGATGGAACCGGATCCTGAAATTGCTAAGCCAAGGCTGCTGCCGCTTCTTTCGATTTCTAATCGCGAATTTAAAGAAAAGTTCGGCCACATTTCTGGGGCATGGCGCGGAAAGAAGCCGATTCAACGGAATGCCATTTTAGCGCTAGCTCATTATAAAGAGGAAGCGGCCGTTTGGGAACTGATTAACGTCATGCGATCAGATGAACGTCCGGTGATTCGGGGGACGGCAGCTTGGGCGTTAGGGAAAATCGGTGGTAACGAAGCGTACGAAGCGTTACTAGAAGCAAAAGAGCGGGAGAAAGATCCGGATGTGTTAGCTGAAATTGTAAAAGGATTAGCTTTTTTTGAAGCGGAGTGACCTTCACTCCGTTTTTTTATAGTGCAAGCCAAAAAGCTGAAACTGCAAAACAAATGTCTAAAATTGTAAAATAGAAGGACAAGCGTGCAATCAAGAATAATTATGACTGATCCAAATCCAATACTTTTAAAAAGGATTGAACCTGCTTCTCCGTTCATAGGATGGAAAGAGGAGGGTGGGGTGTATGAAAGAGCAACTGCAAAAATATTTACAATGTCGGCTCGACCAATGTGTATTAAATGACCGGGATGTTGTTTGTCCGAAAATAGAGCGCAAAAAAGAACTAGCTTCAAAACGAAATGCTGAAATTGTGAAGGTGATCGGAAAAGGGTGGATCAAAAAAACTGTAGAACACGGAGACCATACGGAAGTGTTATATCAAACGCAGCTGACGTATTTAGTAAAACAACTTGATTTGTTTTATATAGAGGAAGAAATCGAGTCAAGAATCGCAACCTTTGCAGAAAAAAAATTAGTGGATGACCGAGAAGTAGACGTGGTGTATGAAGAGAACCATGATGCGATTGATGTTTTTTCAGACGAACGGGTATCCTATCCTTATACCTATGATCGGCAAAAAGCGGTTCAATATGCCGAACGTTGGTGGAATTCGTACAATCCGGCCTATAAACAGTTTGAAGTGGACTGCACCAATTATATATCCCAGTGTTTGCATGCTGGGGGAGCACCGATGCGAGGATATCCGAATCGTGGGCGTGGCTGGTGGATGATGCATAACAATTGGAGCTATAGTTGGAGTGTCGCTAATTCCTTAAGGCTGTATTTGACCCACTCGACGGTCGGTTTAAAAGCAAAAGAAGTATATAGTCCGGATGAGTTATTACTAGGAGATGTCATCTGTTACGACTTTCAAGGGGACGGCCGGTATGATCATAACACGATTGTGACTGGAAAAGATGCATACGGTATGCCACTCGTTAATGCGCATACCACGAACAGTCGGTTACGGTATTGGTCGTATGAAGATTCCAGCGCCTATACCCCAAATATTCAGTACAAATTCTTTTCAATCGTTGATCATCCGTGAAAAGCTTGTCCTCCTTCAAAAGAGTGGTATAATGGCAAATAGAGTTTTTTTAGATGAGGTGAACAGTTGTGCCATTACATGTAGTTTTATACCAACCAGAAATTCCTGCCAACACTGGGAACATTGCCCGTACGTGTGCTGCTACTGATACAACTTTACATTTAATTCGTCCATTAGGTTTTTCAACGGATGATAAAATGCTTCGTCGTGCGGGATTAGACTATTGGAAGTACGTTAATGTCCTCTACTACGATTCGTTAGACGAATTTTTTGAAAAAAATGCCGGTGGCGATTTTTATTTCTTAACGAAATTTGGTGAGCGCGATCATACATCTTATGATTACAGCGATTCTAAAAAAGATATTTACTTTATTTTTGGCCGAGAAACGACAGGACTTCCGAAAGACGTACTAGCTTCGAATAAAGAACGATGCCTGCGCATTCCAATGAACGATAACGTACGTTCGTTGAACTTATCGAATACGGCTGCGATTCTTGTATACGAAGCGTTGCGTCAGCAAGGGTTTCCGAATGTAAAGTAATGACCGCTTCTTTAGTAGGCGGTCTTTTTTTGTGAGAAAAATGAGGAATTTACGAGAAAGTGAACCGTTTAGAGCAAATTTTGAAGTTTTATGAGCAAAATATGCAGCTTTATTGGAAAAAATCGGAGAAATAAGGGAAAATTTTAAAAATAGGCTATGTTATAATTCATTGTGTTATTTTATTCATCGATGTGCCAATGGCAATTGGCATGAATGTCTGTTAAATGATACTGATGATATTTATACATTACGCTTATGGCGGACGCTTTCCGCGGGCAAGCCGCAAGCCGCTTCCCTCGCTATGCTCAAGTATGGGTCTTGCGGCTT
>NZ_JBCNBW010000086.1:0-2411 GCF_050478865.1 Aeribacillus pallidus
TGTGAATAACTTGCTAAAAATCAAAACTAAAGTTATCCACAGTTATTTCTGGGTAGAGCCTAAAAATAAGAGTATTAAGCGCAAAATGTCCTTGACATAAAAAATTAAGCTGCTGATTCATTCAGCAGCTCGAGTTCATTTACTTATGAACACCTGGTTTGTCGTTGTAACCTGCTGTGAAAATCGCAGCAAGAAACGCTACACATACACCTAAAATTAAGAATGTACCCATGTATGTAAGCCTCCTTTTTCTTCATTAGGACAAACGAACACTATTTTTATTATATCCAAAAGGGAAAGCAGTGTGAATGATGTCTCATGATTTTTTTCTGGCAATTCGGTGACAATGTTATTATTCGAAAATCCTTGTCTTGATTAATCATCATTAGCCAACTCCCCGCATAAATATTGTAATAATCGTTGCTCAATAAGGCTCAGGGGGAGGTCCTCATGGATATTTTAAAAAGGATTGAACAATTTCGTGAAACCGAAGAAAGATTGAAATGGGAAGGCACGTTTGCTCAATATTTAGAGATTGTCAAACAAAAGCCGTGGGTTGCACAGTCGGCGCATTCAAGGGTATATAATATGATCAAAGATGCCGGATACGAAGTAGTTGATGGAAAAAAACGATACAAATTTTTTAGTCAACAATTGTTCGGTTTGGAAGAAGCGTTGGAACGTTTAGTGGAAGAATATTTTCATCCAGCAGCGAAACGACTCGATGTCAGGAAACGCATTTTACTATTAATGGGGCCAGTGAGCGGCGGTAAGTCAACGTTAGTTACGTTGTTAAAGCGTGGCCTAGAGGCGTATACACGAACGGATCAAGGAGCGATTTACGCAATTAAAGGATGTCCGATGCATGAAGACCCACTCCATTTGATTCCACATCATTTACGTGATGATTTTTACAAACAGTACGGGGTGCGAATCGAAGGGAATTTATCACCATTAAACATGATGCGTTTGGAACAAGAGTATGGCGGACGTATTGAAGATGTCATGGTTGAACGTATTTTCTTCTCAGAAGATAAACGTGTCGGTATTGGAACATTTAGTCCATCTGATCCAAAATCACAAGATATTGCCGATTTAACAGGCAGTATTGACTTTTCAACGATTGCTGAGTACGGATCTGAATCCGATCCTCGAGCATATCGATTTGACGGTGAGCTAAACAAAGCAAACCGAGGAATTATGGAATTCCAAGAAATGTTAAAATGTGATGAAAAGTTTTTATGGCACTTGCTTTCGCTTACACAAGAAGGAAATTTTAAAGCTGGACGCTTTGCACTCATTTCAGCGGATGAGCTCATTGTCGCTCATACGAATGAAACCGAGTATCGTTCGTTTATTTCAAATAAGAAAAATGAAGCGTTGCATTCTCGGATTATCGTTATGCCGATTCCGTATAACTTAAAGTTATCAGATGAAGAAAAAATTTACGAAAAAATGATTAAAGAAAGCGATGTAGCGGATGTGCATATTGCTCCGCATACGTTGCGCGTGGCGGCGATGTTTACCATCTTAACTCGTCTAAAAGAACCGAAACGGGGCGATATTGATTTAATTAAGAAGATGCGCCTGTATGACGGAGAAAGTGTCGAAGGGTTTAATTCGACTGACGTAGAAGAATTGAAAAAAGAGTATCCAGATGAAGGAATGAGCGGTATTGACCCACGATATGTGATTAACCGAATTTCTTCTACGATTATCCGAAAAGAAATACATTCCATAAACGCCCTAGATGTATTGCGTTCACTAAAAGAAGGATTAGACCAACATCCTTCTATTACGCAAGAGCTCAAAGAAAAATATTTGAACTTTATTTCACTTGCACGTAAAGAATACGACGAAATTGCGAAAAAAGAAGTGCAAAAAGCGTTCGTTTACTCCTATGAAGAGTCTGCAAAAACGTTAATGGATAACTACTTAGACAACGTGGAAGCTTATTGTAACAAGGCGAAGCTCCGCGATCCGTTAACTGGAGAAGAAATTAATCCTGATGAAAAATTAATGCGTTCGATTGAAGAGCAAATCGGTATTTCTGAAAATGCAAAAAAAGCGTTCCGGGAAGAAATTTTAATCCGCATCTCGGCCTATGCACGCAAAGGAAAACGATTTGACTACAATTCGCATGATCGATTAAGAGAAGCGATTCAAAAGAAATTGTTTGCTGATTTAAAAGATGTCGTAAAAATTACAACGTCCACCAAGACGCCGGATGAACAACAACTAAAGAAAGTTAACGAAGTCGTAGCTCGCTTAATTGATGAATATGGCTACAATTCGACGTCAGCGAACGAGTTGCTCCAATATGTAGGAAGTTTATTAAACCGATAAATTGTTCTCAGGGAAGGCTGCGATTACGCAGTCTTTTTCCTTCCTTTTCAGGCTCTATACTAAAT
>NZ_JBCNBW010000087.1:0-11455 GCF_050478865.1 Aeribacillus pallidus
GAGTAGGACGCTGCCAGGCAAAATAGGCCAAAGAGTGAAACTCTTTGGCTTTTTTGTTTATTTATAAAGTAAACATACACGGCTAATGGAAATAGCACATACATTATAAAACGAGAAAAATGATAATTTTTTGAATGTTGTATGCAAAAGGATTTTTCCGGATACAATGGAAGATATGGAGGTGGATGGGATGGAATCAACTGCTTTTACCGAAATGAGTGAGCGATGTGCAATCTGTGAAACACAGAAAATACAGGGGATCCATGTTAATCATGTGTATATTTGTAATGATTGTGAGCGCAAAATGATTCAAACAGACACGAATGACCCGGAATATCGGTATTTTGTACAGCAACTAAATAAAGCGTTTAAAACGCATATTTGTTCCTAACCAAACGTCTCATTTGTTTGGTTTTTTATTTTAGAACTAACATTTTCAATACATAAAATACTGTTAAAATAGAAGATGTGTATTATCTTAATGGAAGGGAATAAAGATGCCTCAAAATCGAACTCCGCTAATGGATGCGGTCCAACAAGTGATAAAAAAGAATCCTATTTCTTTTCATGTCCCTGGTCATAAGCATGGACAACTGTTTGATGGGGCTAGTTTAGCTTTTAAACAACACCTCTTACAATATGATATGACCGAGTTGAATGGTCTCGATGATTTGCATGCTCCAGAAGCGGCCATTATGGAGTCGCAACAGTTGCTAACGAAATTTTACAGAACGAAAGCAAGCTATTATTTAGTCAACGGTAGTACATCGGGGAATTTAGCGATGATATTAGCTACCTTTCGTGAGGGGGACCGGGTGCTTGTTCAGCGCAATTGTCATAAGTCTGTATTAAATGGTCTCGAGTTGGTAAAGGCAAATCCTGTGTTTATTGCTCCTACATATGACGAAACGTATGGAGTTCCTCGTGGGGTCAATGTCCGGACAGTTCGCGAAGTATGGAAGCAGTACGATGATATTAAAGGAATTATTTTAACGTATCCCAATTATTACGGAATGATATACGAACTAAAAGACATCATTGACTTTGCCCACGAACAACATGTTCCTGTTTTAGTCGATGAAGCCCATGGGCCACACTTTGTGCTTGGCTCTCCTTTTCCGAAAAGCGCTCTCCAATTAGGGGGAGATATCGTAGTCCATTCGGCTCATAAAATGCTTCCGGCGATGACGATGGGAAGTTTTTTACATATTAATAGTGATCGTGTCAGTAAAGAACGAATCGAGCACTTTTTATCGATTTTACAAACGAGTAGTCCATCATATCCGATTATGATTTCCTTAGAATGGTCTCGTTTGTATTTAGAACAATATTCCTTGGAAGATATAGAATATACAATGAACATGGTGACAACATTCACTAACGAAATTAAAAAGATGGATGGTTTCGATATTTTATTAGGCGATGATCCGTTAAAGCTCCTTCTTCGAGCTGAAGGTTATTCTGGATTTGAATTGCAAGCATTTTTAGAGGATTATGGTATTTATTCTGAATTAGCTGATCCTTATCAAGTGTTATGGATTTTCCCACTATTAAAGAAGGAACATACATATCCTCTTCATCGTGTAATTGACGTATTGGCTCGACTTCCTAAAAAAACAATGTTCAAAAGACGAGTCAATAAGTTTTTTATTCAACAAGTCACCGAGCTTGCTGTGCCGATACATCAGCAGCAATTGGAAACTGGTGAATGGGTACCATTGAAAAAAGCAATTGGTCAAATTGCGGATGGAATGATCATTCCCTATCCGCCGGGGATTCCACTACTTCTTCGCGGCGAACGAATTACCGAAGAAATCATTGTTGAAATTGAGCAATTATTAATGGAAGGATGTCATTTTCAAGGAAGCATAAACAAACAAAATGGGACCATCCGAATTATGAAAGTTTGAGATATGTGCGAGTGTCAAAAGGTGGTGTTAAAGATGAGAAAAGGCTTATTTATTACGTTTGAAGGGCCGGATGGGGCGGGAAAGTCAACCGTTATCCATCATGTAGGAGAAAAGATCAAACAAAATGGAGCCCATTTATTAATAACAAGGGAACCTGGAGGAATTGAGATTGCCGAGCAAATTCGCCAAGTCATCTTAAAAAAAGAAAATACGGCAATGGATTCTCGGACAGAAGCTCTGTTATATGCAGCAGCGCGTCGTCAACATTTAGCTGAAAAAGTGATTCCTGCTTTAAAAAGCGGTATCCATGTTTTCTGTGACCGATTTATCGATAGTTCACTAGCATATCAAGGCTATGCACGAGGTTTAGGTATTGAAGAAGTGTATCGGATTAATGAATTTGCGATTGATCAATATATGCCGGATATCACGTTTTACTTAGACGTTCCACCGGAAATTGGGTTAAAACGAATCGAAAAGCATCACGGCCGTGAAGTGAATCGATTAGACTTAGAATCACTTGATTTTCATCAAAAAGTAAGAGAAGGATACCAATTATTAATTCAGCAATTTCCTGAGCGGATCATCGTTATTGATGCGACACAGTCGCTTGAAAAAGTTGTGCAAGATGTCTATGAGCATGTGGAGAAGGTCATTCGCGAATAAAAAGTTGAGGTTCTTAATCAATTCGATTAGGAGCCTTTTTTATATGGCTATGTTATATTTCATTGTTGATTTTTAACAAGTTATTCACACGGCGGCGACTCCAGCGGGAACAAGAAGCCGCAAGACCCATACTTGGAGCGTAGCGAGGGAAGCGGCTTGCACCTTGCCCACGGAAAGCGTCCGCCTGAAAGCGAAATGTAAAAATATCAACAGTATCATTTAACAAAACCTTTATATAAAAAATGGTCTTACGCTTGTCTAAGCAGGCAGGAATGACCATGTCATAGAAAGAAAATAATTGATATAATAAAGGATAAGATCTTTCTGTTGGCCGTAGAGAGGAGGAAGTTTCGCTAATGAAACTGATTTTAGCCGTGGTCCAAGACCAAGATAGTAATCGATTATTACAAGCGCTAGTCGAAAATAATTTTAAAGCTACCAAATTAGCGAGTACCGGCGGCTTTTTAAAATCCGGGAATACGACGTTTATAATTGGAACGGAAGATATCCGAGTGGAACGGGCGTTACAAATTATTAAAGATAACTGTCAATCACGCGAACAACTGGTAGCACCAGTTTCACCAATGGGAGGAAATGCCGATTCTTATGTCCCATATCCGGTGGAAGTCGAAGTCGGAGGCGCCACGGTTTTTGTCTTGCCAGTTGAAGCGTTTCATCAGTTTTAAGCGAGAATTTCCTATATTCACATAGTCGGAGGCAATGATCATGAAAATTAATCACGATGTTCGTGTTGGTATGGATAAAATTCGCAATGAAACAATTACAGCTTCGACCACAACAAATCAATTTGCTCAATATGTTGTACAACAAGAGAAAAAATTACAAAGGGAACAACTGCACCGATTAATGATGGAGATTGATGAAGTAGGAGAGCGTTTATCTCGCTCCCGAAATTTTAAAGATTTAGCAAAATTTAAAACATTAGTGAAGCGGTTTGTTCGGGAAGCGGTAGAGTTTGGGATGGACTTGCGTCAATCGCATACGTTTAATCAATTTGGCGAGGGTCGAAGATTAAACATTGTCGAAACGATTGATGAGAAGTTAGTAGAATTAACGGAAACGGTGTTACAAAAGGAAAAGCAGTCCATAGACGTATTGGATCAAATCGGAGAAATTAAAGGACTATTAATTAATTTATATACGTAAGCGAGTGAGTCATTGTGACAACATGGGAACAGTTTGAAAATGTACAGCCGATTGTGATGCAAATGTTAAAAAACAGTTTGCGAAAAAATCGTACGGCTCATGCCTATATGTTTGAAGGGATGCGTGGAACCGGTAAAAAGGAAGCAGGGCTCTTGTTTGCCAAAAGCTTGTTTTGTCAACATGTAAAGGAAGGTTATTTACCGTGTGAAGAGTGCCATCATTGTAAACGTATTTCTAACGGCAATCATCCCGACGTTCATATCATTGAACCAGACGGGATGTCCATTAAGAAGGAACAAATAAAAGCACTGCAAGAGGAATTTACGAAAACCGGTGTCGAATCGAAAAAGAAGTTTTATATGATTGTTCATACGGACAAAATGACCACAAATGCGGCGAATAGTTTATTAAAGTTTCTAGAAGAGCCAAACTCAGAGACGACGGCGGTGTTAGTCACTGAACAAATTCATCGTATATTACCGACCATCATTTCCCGTTGCCAAGTGATCTCCTTTCACCCATTACCAAAAGATGTGCTTCAACAACAATTAGAACATGCGGGAGTGCACCCTCATTTTTCTGCTCTTTTGGCTCAGTTAACGAACAATACAAAGGAAGCGTTACAATTATCCAACGATGAATGGTTTGCACAAGCAAGAAAGATAGTGTTAAAATTATATGAAGTCCTTCATAAATCACCATTTGAAGCGATGGTATTTCTACAAATGGAATGGTATGAGCATTTTAGAGACAAGCAGCAGCTGGATCTCGGTTTAGATTTGTTGTTGCTTGTGTATCGCGACGTGTTGCATTATCAACTTGGAAAAGAAGCGTATCTTTTCCCAGATCAACAAGAAAAGCTCCAGTCTAGTGCCTTGCACGTGTCTGGAAAGAAGATCACCGAACAAATGAGCAGTATTTTAGAGGCAAAACGTCGTTTACATGTAAAAACCAATACTCAGTTATTAATGGAACAACTTGTTCTAAAGTTACAGGGGGGATCTTCCTTTGTATGATATTGTAGGTGTACGTTTTAAAAAAGCCGGTAAAATTTATTATTTCGATCCTGGAGATCTTCCAATAGAAAAAGATGATTACGTGATCGTGGAAACGGTCCGTGGAATAGAATACGGGAAAGTCGTTGTTGGACGAAAACAAGTGGACGAAAACGATGTCGTATTACCTTTAAAAAAGGTGATTCGCATTGCCGACCATAAAGATCGATTAATCGTTGAAGAGAATAAACAGGCAGCGGCTGAAGCATACGATATTTGTATGGAAAAAATCACTGAACACCAACTAGAGATGAAGTTAGTTGATGTCGAATATACGTTTGATCGTAATAAAATCATCTTTTACTTTACAGCTGATGGACGGGTAGATTTTAGAGAACTGGTAAAAGATCTTGCTTCCATTTTCCGTACACGTATCGAGCTACGACAAATTGGTGTGCGTGATGAAGCCAAAATGCTTGGCGGAATCGGTCCTTGTGGCCGAATGCTTTGCTGTTCTACTTTCTTAGGTGACTTTGAACCGGTATCGATCAAAATGGCGAAAGATCAAAATTTATCACTTAATCCAACAAAAATATCAGGATTATGCGGCCGATTAATGTGTTGCCTAAAATATGAAAACGACGAATATGAGTCTGCAAAAGAACAACTTCCGGATTTAGGAGAAATGATTGAGACTCCTCATGGTACTGGAAAAGTCGTTGGATTAAATATTTTAGAGCGGGTATTACAAGTTGAGTTGACCAATCAAGAACGAGTTCTAGAGTATACGCTTGAAGAAATTTTAAATCACGGTGCCATTTCAACCCAAGCCGCTGATTGATGAGGTGGATTACGTGGATAAAAAAGAGTTATTTGATTCGGTTAGTCATATGGAAATGCAAATTGGGCAATTATATCAACAATTAGGGGAACTAAAGCAAAAAATTGCTGAATTACTAGAAGAAAATAACTCCCTAAAGATTGAAAACGACCATTTACGTCGTCGATTAGAACGGTCTGAAAAGACAGAGTTAACAAAATTAGAAAAAAAGAATCTCTCTCGTTCAAAAGACGACCAGGATAGATCAATTGATATTGGCGAGGGTTATGATAATTTGGCACGGTTATATCAAGAAGGGTTTCACATTTGTAATATCCATTTCGGTAGTCCACGTAAAGATGAAGACTGTTTATTCTGTTTGTCTTTTTTAAATAAAAAATAAGTCATTTTTTGCCTTCCATTGTCGGAAGGCTCTTTTTTCGTAAGGTTCGAACAATGATTGGGGGCAGATGAGATGATTTCATTAAAGGATGATGAACGTTTAGATTATTTACTGGCCGAAGATTTACGTATTATTCAAAGTCCGTCAGTGTTTGCCTTCTCGTTAGATGCGGTGTTACTCGCTCGATTTGCCTATGTTCCGATTCAAAAGGGAAATATTATCGATTTGTGTACGGGTAACGGTGTGATTCCACTATTACTCAGTACTAGAACAAAAGGCACCATTACTGGTGTGGAAATACAGGAACGGTTATATGATATGGCGGTACGTAGCATTCAATATAATCAGTTAGAGGACCGTCTACATATGATTCACGGGGATTTAAAAGATATGCCAAAACAACTTGGGTATGGAAAATTTGATGTTGTCACTTGTAATCCGCCGTACTTTCCTACCCCTTCAAAAGACGAGATTAATGAAAACGAACATTTAGCTATCGCTCGACACGAGATTTACTGTACGTTGGAAGATGTGATTAAAACGAGTAGCGACCTGTTACGCCAAGGTGGAAAGGCAGCTTTTGTTCACCGACCTGGGCGTTTGATGGATATTTTAACGTTGATGAGAAAATATCGTTTAGAACCGAAGCGCCTTCGATTGGTGTACCCGAAGCAAGGAAAAGAAGCGAACACGATTTTAGTAGAAGGAATAAAAGACGGAAAACCAGACTTAAAAATTTTACCGCCGCTTTTTGTCTATACCAATCACAACGAATATACAAAGGAAGTGCGTCACATTTTATATGGAGAACAAGCATAACCACTTTTTTTATGTGCTAAAGTGTCGTGATGGGACCTTTTATGGAGGATATACATCGAATCTTCAGCGTCGTATCAAACAACATAACGAAGGAAAAGGTGCAAAATATACACGAGGGCGAACGCCAGTGGAGCTTCTTTATTGGAAAGCTTATGCGACAAAGGGAGAAGCATTACGAGCGGAATATCAATTTAAGCAATTAAAGCGAAAGGATAAAGAACGGTTCATTGAGAAAGCGAGGGACCATGATGAACAGACAAAAGAGCTACGAAAAGAATGATGCAACAGGAACTTTATATTTAGTGCCAACTCCCATTGGGAATTTAGAAGACATGACGTTTCGAGCGATTCGGATGTTAAAAGAAGTCAATGTCATTGCAGCGGAAGATACAAGGAATACAAAAAAATTAGCTAACTACTTCGAAATATCAACACCGATTGTAAGCTACCATGAACATAATAAAGAAAGAAGCGGCCAGCAACTAATAGAACGGTTAAAAAACGGAGAGGATGTAGCGTTAGTCAGTGATGCGGGGATGCCGACCATTTCCGATCCTGGAGTTGAATTAGTTCAACAAGCAATTGCCGAACAAATTCCCGTCGTTCCATTACCGGGAGCCAATGCTGCTCTTACGGCGTTAATTGCTTCAGGAATAGCAACACAACCTTTTTATTTTTACGGATTTCTTCACCGAAATAAAAAAGAGAAAAGAGAAGAACTGGATCAATTAAAAAATCAAAAAGCTACGTTAATCTTTTATGAAGCTCCTCATCGACTAAAAGAAACGCTTCTCCTTATGAAAGAAGTGTGGGACGACCGCCAAATCGTTCTTTGTCGTGAATTAACGAAAAAATTTGAAGAGTTTTTGCGTGGGACTCTTACAGAAGCAATTGAATGGGCGTCTTCGGAAGAGGTCCGTGGTGAATTTTGTATCGTCGTTGAGGGAGCGAAAGAGGGAAGTTCAGAAAGTGAAGATGAGATGTGGTGGACGCCGTTGTCTATCATTGAACATGTACATGCTTATATCGAAAACGAACAGATGTCGGCGAAAGATGCGATTAAACAAGTAGCCAAAGATCGTTCGATGCCAAAACGGGAAGTATATCAATTATATCATCAATAATAAGAAAGGAGGCTTTTTATGTGCCTCCTTTATTCGATATGTGTAGTGAATGGTGGTAGTGTTGATGATAAGGATTGTATTGTAAAAATTAATCTAAGTTAAAAGTGCTTTTAATTTCTTTCATTAATTGTTCTGCGCCTTCACGGCTTAAGATTAGTTTTCCATCAGCAAACTTCACGTTGTCATCAGAAACTTCGCCAGTAACTTGGCAAGTCATGTTCGGCTTATATTTTTTAAGAATAATTTTTTCATCGTCTACGTAAATTTCTAAAGCGTCTTTTTCAGCAATACCAAGTGTACGACGTAATTCAATAGGAATAACCACACGACCAAGTTCATCAACTTTACGAACAATACCAGTAGATTTCATGTTTACTATTTCTCCTCTCGATTTTTTTTCTATTATAATTCGTCATTATTCGACATTTTTCTTAAGATGTTTTTATCATACCAGCCATTCCCATATTCGTCAATAATTTTATCCATCATTTTTTTTTATATTTTTTTCCAATAAGATGTTGATATATCAACGTTTTATACGCTATTATGCTGAATTCATAATATTTTGTGAATAATTTTTTGTAATTAATTTGGAAAAAAGAAATTCGACAAAGTGGTTAAAATCTTTATTTTTTCGACAAAATCCGACAAAAACGTCGACGAGTTTTCTTTAAGGGAAAAATGTTGACGAGAACAGCTATCTGAAGTTGCATAATTGTCATATTTTATGTATATTTTGGAGATATAAGAGGTATAGTTGTGGTATAAAAGGTTGGAACGCCCTGTTAGTCTTCGAAGAAAAGCTCTCGCATTGGGCGAGAGCTTTTTCACTTATCCTTTTACATACGGAAACGTTCAACCTTTTTTTATAAATACGCCATAACAAAGGTTTTAGAAATGAATTAAAGGAGGGTAAAAGATGAAAGAAAAAAAGACGTTTTATTTAACGACACCGATTTATTACCCAAGTGGGAATTTACATATTGGTCACGCGTACACGACCGTGGCAGGTGATGCAATGGCCCGTTATAAAAGAATGCGTGGGTATGACGTTATGTTTTTAACCGGAACCGATGAGCATGGGCAAAAGATCCAACGAAAAGCGGAAGAAAAGGGAGTTACACCGCAACAATATGTAGATGAAATTGTTGCTGGTATTCAAGAGCTCTGGAAAAAGCTTGATATTTCTTATGATGATTTTATTCGGACAACGCAAGAACGACATAAAAAAGTTGTCGAAAAAATATTTAAGCGCTTAATTGATCAAGGTGATATTTATTTAGATGAATATGAAGGTTGGTATTGTACCCCTTGTGAATCGTTCTTTACCGAACGGCAACTCGTAGACGGCAATTGTCCTGACTGTGGACGCCCAGTAGAGAAAGTCAAAGAAGAATCGTACTTTTTTAGAATGAGTAAATATGTGGACCGCTTGTTAGAATACTATGAGAAAAACCCACAATTTATCCAACCAGAATCTCGGAAAAATGAAATGATTAATAACTTTATTAAACCAGGTTTAGAAGATTTAGCTGTTTCACGGACGACGTTTGATTGGGGAATTAAAGTTCCTGGTGATCCAAAACATGTCATCTACGTGTGGATTGACGCGCTGACTAACTACATTACGGCTCTCGGTTATGGTACGGATAATGAAGAAAAGTTTCGAAAGTATTGGCCAGCGGATGTACATCTCGTCGGAAAGGAAATTGTTCGTTTCCATACGATTTATTGGCCAATTATACTTATGGCGTTAGATTTACCGTTGCCGAAGAAAGTATTTGCTCACGGCTGGTTATTAATGAAAGATGGAAAAATGTCCAAATCAAAAGGGAATGTTGTTGATCCAGTAACGCTCATCGATCGTTACGGACTTGACCCATTACGTTACTACTTACTTCGAGAAGTACCGTTTGGTGCAGATGGTGTATTTACGCCAGAAGGATTTGTCGAGCGAATTAACTTTGACTTAGCTAACGATTTAGGAAACTTACTAAACCGTACGATTGCGATGATGAACAAATATTTTGATGGAGTCATTCCAACTTATACTGGTTCTCAAAACGAGTTTGAAAAAGATTTAGTGCGAATGAATGAGGAATCTGTTAAAAAGTATGAAGAAGCGATGGAAGACATGCAATTCTCTGTTGCCTTATCAACTGTATGGCAATTAATTAGCCGCACGAATAAATTTATTGATGAAACGCAACCGTGGATTTTAGCGAAGGATGAAGCGAAACGAGAAGAATTAGGTCGCGTCATGGTTCATTTAGCGGAATCTCTTCGTCGTATTGCGGTGTTACTCCAACCGTTCTTAACCGAAACACCGAAAAAAATATTCCAACAACTCAATATTACAGATCAAGAACTCATGACATGGGAAAGCTTGCAATCTTTTGGCCGTATTCCTGAAGGCACTAAAGTTGTAGGAAAAGGAGAACCAATCTTCCCACGATTAGATTTAAATGAAGAGGTTGAATATATCAAACAGCAAATGCAAGGTAATACCAAACAAGATGAGAAAAAGGATGACAAAGAAGAAGAGAAAGCGGACATGATTTCCATCGATGACTTTATGAAAGTCGAACTGCGTGTGGCAGAAGTTATTCACGCGGAGCCTGTAAAAAAAGCTGACAAATTATTAAAGCTACAACTCGATTTAGGGGATGAAAAACGACAAGTAGTATCCGGTATTGCGAAATACTATCAACCAGAAGAGTTAATTGGGAAAAAAGTCATTTGCGTAACAAATTTAAAACCGGTTAAATTACGTGGAGAATTATCTGAAGGAATGATTTTAGCTGGTGAAAAAGACGGAGTATTATCGTTAGCTTCTGTAGACCAATCTTTACCAAACGGAGCAAGAGTAAAATAATAATGTTATTCTAAAATAACATAGAGATGTTTCACGTGAAACATCTCTATGTTTTTGTTTAATCTTGTTTTGTTCATAAAAAGCGATAATATAACATGATTTTTTGTTTTCAATTTTTTTTGGGTATGTAATTAAAAACTGTGAAAAAAGACATTATATATATAGTAGAAAATAATATAATTTTCATATTAATAAAATAAGTAACAAGAAGGAGTGAGTCATCGTGTTATTTGATACGCACGTTCATTTAAATGCCGATCAGTTTGAAGAAGATGTTGAACAAGTGATAAAACGTGCCAAAGAGGTTGGCGTCGACAAAATGGTAGTCGTTGGATTTGATCGAAAAACAATTGAAAAGGCAATGAAGCTCGTGGAAACATTCGAAGGACTTTATGCGAGTGTCGGATGGCACCCGGTTGATGCCATCGATATGACGGATGAAGATTTAGTATGGATTGAAGAGCTCACAGGGCATCCAAAAGTAGTCGCATTAGGAGAAATGGGGCTTGATTATTATTGGGACAAGTCGCCAAAAGAAGTTCAGAAAGAAGTGTTTCGAAAGCAAATTCAATTAGCCAAAAAAGTAAAACTTCCAATTATTATTGGCTCTCTGTCAATTGTGGTGGTGCAAATATTTCCAATACTCTCTCTTTGGAAGGAATGTAGGTTAACCTAC
>NZ_JBCNBW010000088.1:0-10294 GCF_050478865.1 Aeribacillus pallidus
CACTTTTTTGGGGCTAGACCAAAGAAATGGTACGGGTTTCGTTTATACTTCCATAATGATTGGTAAAATCATTGGACGACGTTTTGTTTTTTCATATAAATATGGTGCTAACGTTTCGGTAATTTCGTTTTTAATTTCCGACCATTGCGATGTTTTACGTTCGAGTATTTTATTCAAATGTTTCGTAATAAGTGATTGTGCATCATTAATTAAGTCGCCTGATTCGCGCATGTAAACGAATCCGCGGGAGATAATGTCAGGTCCAGCGGCAATTTTGTACTCTTTCATGTTGATGCTGACAACAACAATGACGAGACCTTCTTCCGATAAAATGCGGCGATCACGTAACACGATGTTCCCAATATCGCCAATACCGCTACCGTCAATATAAACAGAGCCTGATGGGATTTTTCCAGCAATGTGTGCTCCATTATCCCCAAGAGCTAATACTTCACCGTTGTCCATAATAAAACAGTTTTCCGGCTTAATTCCACAATCAATTGCTAGTTGTGCATGCATGCGTTGCATCCGGTACTCACCGTGAATTGGCATAAAATACTTCGGCTTCATTAAGCGAATCATCAGCTTTTGTTCTTCTTGACCACCATGACCTGACGTATGGATGTCATTTAACGATCCATGAATGACGTCTGCTCCAGCACGAAATAGCTGGTTAATCGTCCGGTTTACACTTATCGTATTCCCAGGGATTGGGGATGAAGAGAACACGACCGTGTCACCAGGTTGAATTTGAATTTGTCGGTGCGTTCCGTTCGCGATTCGGGACAAGGCGGCCATTGGTTCGCCTTGGCTTCCCGTACATAATATTGTTATTTGATGTGCAGGCAGACGATTAATTTGTTGAGCATCAATGAAAGTATCTTTCGGGCAGCGAATATAACCTAACTCCCGACCAATTTCAATCGCTGCTTCCATACTGCGACCAAAGACAGCAATTTTTCGTCCGTTTAACACCGCCGCTTCGGTGACTTGCTGCAGACGATGAATGTTTGAAGCAAAAGTTGCAAAAATAATGCGGCCTTCTACTTTACGGAAAATGTCATGAATACTTTCCCCTACACGACGTTCCGACATGGTAAAGTGGGGAACTTCACTATTTGTCGAATCAGACAGAAGGCAAAGGACGCCTTCTTTTCCGATTTCGGCCATTTTTGTTAAGTTGGCCGGTTCACCTACAGGGGTAAAGTCAAACTTAAAGTCTCCCGTATGAACGATGTTTCCAGGAGGTGTTTTGACAACGATCCCATAGGAATCTGGGATACTGTGGGTTGTTCGGAAGAAGGTAACCGACGTTTTGCGAAATTTAATGACATCATCCTCTTTAATTTCATAAAGCTTTGCTTGACGAAGAAGACCGTGTTCCTCTAACTTATTGCGAATGAGTCCGAGGGCCAACTTACCTCCATAAATTGGGACGTTAACTTGACGTAGCAAGTATGGAATCCCACCTATATGGTCTTCGTGTCCGTGTGTAATAAACAACCCTTTAATTTTTTCTTCGTTTTTAACTAAATACGTGTAATCTGGAATGACGTAGTCGATTCCTAATAATTCGTCCTCCGGAAACTTAATACCCGCATCAATTAAAATAATTTCATCTTGAAATTGTACGCCATAAGTGTTTTTTCCAATTTCACCTAATCCGCCGAGGGCAAAAACCGCTGTTTGATCATTTTTTACGAATTTCATATATGATCAGATCTCCAATACTTTAAAGTCTTCGCGTTGTTTTTCATACTCTAAATATGCACCCTCAAGTAACTGGATATATTCGATGTTAATCGGTTTGGATCGTAACTTTTGGCGCACTTCTCGTTCAGATTCAGCTTCAATAAACAGAACTTTTGTGTTTTCACGTACTGGTGCTAAATCTAAGTTTTCTTGGTAATACACTTTAAAAATCATGTCTTTTCTCTCCTTACTCCGTTTTCAATAAAAATGTAACTTTTTCTATTATAAATAATGTTATAAACTTTTTCATGTTTTTTCATAACAACTTATGTATAGAAAGAAGAAGCCCTTCGCATTCAGAAGGGCTTTACTGTACGAAATTTCCATCCAATCAATTAAAAGGATTACGCGATTAATTTTTTTCTTAGAAGATCTTTCCATTGTTTTAAAAGCTTTTTACGTAGCTTTTTTAACATGGTAGATCACTCCCTACTTTTTATTTTAACCAATTCTATAGGAATGTAAAGTACGTGCCGTCTGTTTACTGCTAGTATATGATTTTTTAATCCTTTTTTTACGTGGGGATGAATGGAAATTATTCACAACTGTTAAGCGATAAAAAAATTATTGATTGTAAGCGTTGACAAAATTGACAAAGAAGTGGGAAGGCAGTAAGGTATAGACGGAATATAAAAAGAGGAGATTTATCGATGAAAAAAATTGTCTTTTTTGATATAGATGGCACGTTGTTAGATCATGAAAAACAGATACCAAAACGAACGAAAGAAGCGATTTACAAATTAAAGGAAAATGGAATATATGTCGCCATCGCCACCGGGCGAGCACCGTTTATGTTCCGTTCGTTAATTGAGGAATTAGAAATTGAAACATTTGTAAGTTTTAATGGTCAATATGTCGTCTTTGAAAATGATGTAATCTACAAAAATCCATTGCCAACGTCAGAAATTGAAGCTCTTTTAGAAGAGGCAAAAACGAAGGAACATCCTGTTGTTTTTATGAACCACCAAGAAATGAAAGGGAACATTGAACACCATACTTACATTGAAGAGAGTATGGGAAGTTTAAAATTTGACCATCCACCATATGATCCGACCTACTATCAAGAAAATGAAATTTATCAAGCACTTCTTTTCTGTCGTGAAGAGGAAGAAGAGCAGTATCTTCAAAAATATCCGAATTTCAAATTTGTTCGTTGGCATCCATATTCCACGGATATTCTTCCATCTGGAGGATCGAAAGCAGAGGGAATTAAAAAACTCATTTCCCGCTTGAACTTTTCCATGGAAGACGTTTATGCCTTTGGTGACGGTTTAAACGATATTGAAATGTTACAAAGCGTTGGTACCGGTGTTGCGATGGGAAATGCCCATCCAATCGTGAAAAAGGCGGCCAATGTTGTAACGAAAGATGTCGCTGATGATGGCATTTATGAAGGATTGAAAATGTTGAATTTAATTGACTAAATGAAAAGAGCTGACTTCCCGGAGAATCGGGATTGGTCAGCTCTTTTAACGTTCAATTGGACACGCATTTTCAATCGGACGAAACGGATCTTCTTTATTAATATGATCGTAAAACATAATGCCGTTTAAATGATCAATTTCGTGTTGAAAGACAATGGCTGGTAACCCTTTTAAACGCAACTTTACTTCATTACCGTCTACATCGTACCCTTTCACCGTAATGCGAGCGTATCGAGGAACATATCCAGGGATAGGTTCGTCAACGGATAAACATCCTTCTCCAGAGGTTAAATATGCTTTTTCAACCGAATGACTAATAATTTTTGGGTTAAACAAGGCATAACTATACAACTTCCCTTTTTTATCGTGTACGTGAACGGCAATCATCCGTTTAGACACATTAATTTGTGGAGCTGCTAAGCCAATTCCCGGACGTAAGCCATATTTTTTGGCAATTTCCTCGTCTTGACTGTTAATGACATATTCTAAAAGACTTTTTAAAATTTCTTGATCTTCTTTAGAAGGTGGAAGTGAAACTTCTTCCGCTACTTTTCGTAAAGTCGGATGGCCATCTTTGATAATATCATCCATTGTAATCATACGTATCACTCCTATTTTCAAGCGATGTTATATGCTTAAGTTTATCAAAAGTAGGCACTTCATTGAAAGATTTCCCTTTTACAATAGGCTCTGTTAAACGATACTGTTGATATTTATACATTTCGCTTGTGGCGGACGCTTTCCGCGGATAAGCCGCTTCCCTCGCTACGCTGTAAGTCCAGGGTCTTGCCTGGCTAGCTGTTTCCGCTGGAGTCGCCGCCGTGTGAATAACTTGCTAAAAATCAACATTGACATATAACTTAGCCTTACAATTAAGAAAGCATATGAAATTCCTATTGTTTGACACTAGACGAAAAAAACGAGAAGGCATGTTCTTTCCTAAACCTTCATATGCTGGAAATAACCACAAAAATAAATGGACAATCGAATCTAAAAGCGATAAGATGACAGAAGGATTGATAGTAGAGGGTTAACAAGGTCATAGGAGGGCAAACATGAAAATAATCAAATCAATAGCATTTCTTATCGTGATTTTATCAGGTTGCGTGGGGATGACTAGCCCTGAAGAGCAAATGTATGAAATTTTAGAAAAAACGGTGACACTCGAAGAAGAGTTTCAGAAACAACAAGATCCTCTAGTAGAACATGAACAAGCGGAACAGGATTTATATAATCAAATTATGTCATTAGGTATGAAAGATTTCGACCAAATTGTTCAACTTTCTAATGAAGCACTTGAGCACGCTGAAAAAAGAGAAGAGCTAATCCAAAAAGAACGTCAATCGATTGAAAAAGCGCAGCAGGAATTTAAAAAAGTAGAAGACATCGTTCCTACCATAAAAGATGAAAAAATAAAAGCAGAAGCAAAAAAACTAGTTAAAACGATGTCTAACCGTTATGAAGCCCATAAACAATTATATGAAGCTTACATGGAAGGACTGGCGTTAGATAAGGAACTTTATCAAATGTTCCAACGAGAAGATTTGACAATGGAAGAACTAGAAGAACATTTAACGAAAATTAATGAAGCGTATGAGCGTGTACTTGCTGCCAACGAAGCATTTAATCAAAAAACAGAAGTATACAATGAATTAAAATTACAGTTTTATCAACAAGCTGGTTTAGAAGTGAGCAAGGATGGGGAATAATTTTTCAAAAGCATCTAATTCTTGATTAGGTGCTTTTTTTGTTGTTTTGAAAAATGGGGACTTAAGGTTCGTAAGTTATTTTAAAAAAATGTTTATGCTATAACAGTTTCGAAATGTTGTTCTTTTTATAATACAGATAACCAGATTCCATTAGTACAGTTATGTTGTTCGAAAAAAATAAATTTTATGAACGTGGCGATTTTCTTTGATATTTAACGATTGACGAATCGTTTTTTTTTATTGTACACTAAAGGACGAACAAAAGAAGTTGTATCATTTGTTTTATTATTTTTATTGATACAGTTTGTTTTTTTTGATTGAGGAATCAAACGTTTGTATCCTGTATATTCGTGGAAAACTATAAGTGATGTCCTAATTAGAACGAAAAGAAGTAAGTTTCCGTTTTTTAGGGTACCCTATGTTTTGGTCTTTCTTTTTTATGAAATTTTTTACGGAGAGAAAGGAAGAGGTGACATTTGATGGCATCTAAAACAAAAAAAGCTCAGTTCGATGCGAAAAAGACGCTCGAGAACATTGAAGCACAATTTGAAATGTTCCAAATCTTAAATGAAAATGGCGAAGTAGTAAACGAGGCTGCGATGCCAGAATTATCGGATGAACAACTTCAAGAGTTAATGCGCCGTATGGTGTATACACGTGTTCTTGACCAACGTTGTATTTCATTAAATCGTCAAGGACGTCTTGGTTTCTATGCACCAACAGCTGGACAAGAAGCGTCCCAAATTGCTTCTCAATTCGCTTTAGAAAAAGAAGACTTTATCTTACCAGGATATCGTGACGTTCCACAGATCGTATGGCACGGGTTACCGTTATATCAAGCGTTCTTATTCTCACGCGGACACTTCCATGGTAACCAAATTCCTGAAGGTGTAAATGTATTACCTCCACAAATTATTATCGGTGCACAATACATTCAAACAGCTGGTGTGGCACTTGGTATGAAAAAACGTGGTAAAAAAGCCATTGCGATTACTTATACAGGTGACGGAGGTTCTTCTCAAGGGGACTTCTATGAAGGGATTAACTTTGCTGGTGCGTTTAATGCTCCTGCAGTATTTGTTGTTCAAAACAACTTATTCGCGATATCAACGCCACGTGAAAAACAAACTGCTGCAAAAACAATTGCTCAAAAAGCGGTGGCAGCAGGTATTCCAGGCGTGTTAGTAGATGGTATGGACCCATTAGCGGTATACGCTGCTGTTCGTGAAGCTCGTGAACGTGCAATTAACGGTGAAGGTCCAACTTTAATTGAAACACTCTGCTATCGTTATGGTCCACATACAATGGCTGGTGACGATCCAACTCGTTATCGTTCTCAAGAGCTTGACAAAGAATGGGAGAAAAAAGATCCGCTCGTGCGCTTCCGTAAATTCTTAGAAGCAAAAGGTTTATGGAACGAAGAAATGGAAAACGAAACAATCGAAAAAGCAAAAGATGACATTAAAGAAGCTATTAAGAAAGCGGACGAAACACCAAAACAAAAAGTAACTGATTTAATCTCCATCATGCACGAAGGTGAACTTCCTTTCAACTTAAAAGAGCAATACGAAATTTACAAAGAAAAGGAGTCGAAGTAAGCCATGGCGCAAATGACAATGATTCAAGCGATCACAGATGCGTTACGCACTGAATTACGCAATGACCCAAACGTATTAGTGTTCGGTGAAGACGTTGGGGTAAACGGAGGCGTATTCCGTGCAACTGAAGGTCTTCAAAAAGAATTTGGTGAAGACCGCGTATTCGACACGCCACTTGCTGAATCTGGTATCGGTGGTTTAGCGATCGGTCTTGCATTACAAGGATATCGTCCTGTTCCAGAAATCCAATTCTTTGGCTTCGTATACGAAGTAATGGATGCGATTAGCGGTCAAATGGCTCGTATGCGTTATCGTTCTGGTGGACGTTATCATGCGCCAATTACAGTACGTTCTCCATTCGGTGGAGGTGTACATACACCTGAGCTACACGCCGACAGCCTTGAAGGATTAATGGCACAACAACCAGGATTAAAAGTTGTTATCCCATCAACACCATACGATGCGAAAGGATTATTAATTTCTGCGATCCGTGACAACGATCCAGTAATTTTCTTAGAGCATATGAAATTGTACCGTTCATTCCGTCAAGAAGTACCTGAAGAAGAATATACAATTCCGATTGGTAAAGCGGATATTAAACGTGAAGGTAAAGATATTTCTATCATTGCATACGGGGCAATGGTTCATGAGGCATTAAAAGCAGCAGATGAACTTGAAAAAGAAGGTTATTCCGCTGAAGTTATTGACCTTCGTACAGTAAGCCCACTTGACATTGACACAATCATTGCTTCTGTTGAAAAAACGAACCGTGCGATTGTTGTACAAGAAGCTCAGAAACAAGCAGGTATTGCAGCAAATGTGGTAGCAGAAATTAACGACCGTGCGATTTTAAGCTTAGAAGCACCGGTTTTACGTGTAGCTGCACCTGACACTGTTTATCCTTTCTCTCAAGCAGAACCAGTATGGCTGCCAAACTACAAAGATATTATTGAGACAGCGAAAAAAGTATTAACGTTCTAATGTAAATGCACCTAGAGAAGGGGGATTTTCCCTCTTCTTTCTGTCCTATTGAACAAGACTGTGAGAAAAGATTAGGAGGGTGAATACCAGTGGCATTCCAATTTAGACTTCCAGACATCGGTGAAGGTATCCATGAAGGTGAAATTGTTAAATGGTTTGTAAAACCTGGAGATAAAGTTCAAGAAGATGACGTACTTTGTGAAGTGCAAAACGATAAAGCAGTTGTTGAAATTCCTTCTCCTGTAACAGGTACGGTACAAGAAATTTTAGTGGAAGAAGGATCTGTAGCGGTTGTTGGAGATGTACTCGTTACATTTGATGCACCAGGTTATGAAAATCTCCAATTTAAGGGAGATCATGGTACAGAAGAAAAACAAGAGGAAGCAAAAGAAGAGCCGAAAGCTGAACAAGCTGAAGAAACAAAACAAACGACAGATGTTGATCCGAACCGCCGAATAATTGCAATGCCATCTGTTCGTAAATATGCTCGTGAAAAAGGCGTTGACATTCGTCAAGTTACTGGTTCTGGAAAAAATGGCCGTATCCTAAAAGAAGATATCGATGCGTTCCTACAAGGTGGAGCTCAAGTTCAAGCGGCAGAAGCAGCTCCAGTAACTGAAACAGCTGTTGAAACAACTTCTACAGAAACAACTGAAGCAAAAGCTCAAGAAGCACCAGTTCTTGAAGGTCAATATCCAGAAACTCGTGAGAAAATGAGCGGTATCCGTAAAGCAATTGCCAAAGCGATGGTGAACTCTAAACATACAGCTCCTCACGTAACATTAATGGACGAAGTAGATGTAACGAAACTTGTTGCACATCGTAAGAAATTCAAAGAAGTGGCAGCAGAAAAAGGTATCAAGCTTACGTTCTTACCTTACGTTGTAAAAGCATTGGTAAGCGCGTTACGTGAATATCCAACATTAAATACGTCCATTGATGATGAAACATCTGAAATTATCCATAAGCATTACTACAACATTGGTATTGCAGCAGATACCGAAAAAGGTCTTCTTGTACCAGTTGTTAAAGATGCAGACAAGAAGTCAATGTTTGCTATTTCTAAAGAAATTAATGAGTTAGCAGTTAAAGCACGTGAAGGAAAACTTACTCCAAACGAAATGAAAGGTGCTTCATGCACAATTACAAACATCGGTTCTGCTGGTGGTCAATGGTTTACACCTGTAATTAACCACCCAGAGGTTGCAATTTTAGGAATTGGTCGAATTCAAGAAAAACCTGTAGTAAAAAATGGTGAAATTGTAGCCGCACCTGTGTTAGCATTATCATTGAGCTTTGATCACCGAATCATAGATGGTGCCACTGCTCAATATGCGCTTAACCACATTAAGCGCTTGTTAAACGATCCAGAATTATTACTAATGGAGGCGTAATGGTATGGTAGTAGGAGATTTCCCAATCGAAACTGATACTCTTGTCATTGGTGCAGGACCTGGTGGGTACGTAGCTGCAATTCGTGCTGCTCAACTTGGTCAAAAAGTAACGATCGTTGAAAAGGCGAATTTAGGAGGCGTTTGCTTAAACGTTGGTTGTATTCCTTCTAAAGCCTTAATTGCGGCAGGTCATCGTTACGAGATTGCGAAAGAATCTGCTGATATGGGTATTACAGCAGAAAATGTTAAAGTAGACTTTTCAAAAGTTCAAGAATGGAAAGCAAGTGTAGTTAAAAAATTAACAGGTGGTGTAGAAGGTCTCCTTAAAGGAAACAAAGTAGAAATTGTTAAAGGAGAAGCATACTTCGTTGATGCGAACACAGTTCGTGTGATGGACGAAAATTCTGCACAAACATACAAATTCAAACATGCGATTATCGCAACAGGTTCTCGTCCAATTGAACTTCCTGCATTTAAGTACTCTAAACGTGTACTTGACTCCACTGGTGCACTGAACCTTGAAGAAATTCCTAACAAATTGGTTGTCATCGGTGGTGGTTACATTGGAACAGAGCTTGGTACGGCTTATGCTAACTTCGGTACAAAAGTAACCATCTTAGAAGGGGCAGAAGAAATTCTTTCAGGATTTGAAAAACAAATGACGGCCCTTGTTAAACGTAACTTAAAGAAAAAAGGTGTAGAAATCTTCACAAAAGCAATGGCTAAAGGTGTAGAAGAAAAAGAAGATGGCGTAGTCGTTACATTTGAAGCGAACGGTGAAGAAAAAACGATCGAAGCTGACTACGTGTTAGTAACGGTTGGTCGTCGTCCAAACACAGATGAACTAGGTCTTGAGCAAGTTGGTATTGAATTAACAGAACGCGGTCTAATCAAGATCGATAAACAATGCCGTACAAACGTACCAAATATCTTTGCAATTGGTGACGTTGTTGAAGGACCACCATTAGCGCATAAAGCATCTTACGAAGGTAAGATTGCTGCTGAAGCTATTGCCGGTCATCCATCTGAAATTGATTACTTAGGAATTCCGGCAGTTGTGTTCTCTGAGCCTGAATTAGCATCTGTTGGATACACTGAACAGCAAGCTAAAGAAGAAGGAATCGAAGTGGTTGCAGCGAAATTCCCATTTGCTGCAAACGGTCGTGCGCTAGCACTTAACGCAGCAGAAGGTTTCTTAAAACTTATCACTCGTAAAGAAGACGGCTTAGTAATCGGTGCGCAAATTGCCGGTCCAAGTGCATCTGATATGATTGCAGAGCTTGGTCTAGCAATCGAAGCTGGTATGACAGCAGAAGATATTGCTATGACGATCCACGCTCATCCAACACTTGGAGAAATTACAATGGAAGCTGCAGAAGTAGCTCTTGGAAACCCTATCCATATTGTAAAATAATAATCGAGTAGGAGGGGGCGAC
>NZ_JBCNBW010000089.1:0-16325 GCF_050478865.1 Aeribacillus pallidus
GTAGGTTAACCTACATTCCTTCCAAAGAGAGAGTATTGGAAATATTTGCACCACCACAATTGACAGAGAGCCAAACTTCTTCGTACATTTTAGCTACTCGCTTAGGTGTATCTAGTAATCCTTCACGATGTGGATCTTCCCCAATAGCTTCTAAAATAAGACGAACCGCCTCTTCAATCTGTGCTCGATTTATTTCTGCCATTTGTCTTCCTCCTACTAAACGCAAAAAATCGAATAAATAACATTCTAATATTATCATATCCTGTTTGAAACAAGCAAAAAGGAAGACTGTTTAGAATGAAAGGACAAAAAAAGAGTTGCCACGAGACCGAGGCAACTCTTTTCAAACGCTCAAAGGGTATGTAATTACTTTACTGCTTCTTTAAGCGCTTTACCTGGTTTAAATGCAGGAACTTTGCTTGCTGCGATTTCGATTTCCTCACCAGTTTGAGGGTTACGTCCTTTACGAGCCGCACGTTCGCGAACCTCGAAGTTACCGAAACCGATTAATTGTACTTTATCTCCGTTTGCTAATGCGTTTTGAATTACTTCAAAAACAGCATCAACAGCTTTAGTTGCATCTTTTTTAGAAAGTTCAGCTGTTTCAGCAACAGCATTGATTAATTCTGTCTTATTCATGCCATTCACCTCCTCCCAAAGAAGTACGTTTGAATCATTATTATTATCAGTTGTAAACATTTCTATCAAAATATATACATAAATAAGTCAAGAAACCGCATGAAAACAGGATTTTTCAATCAATAGCGTTGATTCTGATAAAAGATTATCATAATCAAATCTGGTTAGCAAGAAGAATTCATGAAATAATGGCAATCTTTTCATCCACACAATCGATAAATGTAGCAAATTCATACTTAAGACCTATGAAAGGGACGATATGAATGAACAAATAAAAAGTGTCCCTGTTTGAGGAACACTTTGGCTTCATTATAAAATTATTGCAATTAATCCACCGGAGCCTTCATTGATAATCCGTTCTAATGTTTCTTTTAATTTATAACGAGCGTTCTCTGGCATAAGGGCTAATTTGGCTTGAATACCGTCACGAACGATGGAGCTTAAGCTTCGTCCGAAAATATCAGAATTCCAAATGGATAACGGATCATCTTCGAAGTCTTGCATTAAGTAACGAACCAATTCTTCACTTTGTTTTTCTGTTCCAATAATTGGAGCAAACTCCGATTCCACATCTACTTTAATCATATGAATCGATGGAGCAACTGCTTTTAAACGGACTCCAAAACGTGACCCTTGACGAATAATTTCTGGTTCTTCTAAACTCATATCTGCTAGTGTAGGGGCGGCAATTCCATACCCAGTTTGCTTCACCATTTTTAATGCATCTGCAATTTGATCATACTCAGCTTTCGCATGAGCAAAATCTTGCATAAGCTCAAGCAGATGGTCTTTTCCACGAATTTCGACCCCTACAATTTCTTTTAATACTTGGTCGTACAATTCATCAGGTGCGTATAAATCAATTTCGGCAATTCCTTGCCCCATATCGATTCCAGCTAACCCGGCACGCTCAATATAGTCATATTCCCCAAACAAATGAACAACTCGATCCACATCTCGTAATCTCTTAATATCTTTTACGGTTTCTTTGACCGCGTCTTGATAATTTTCACGAAGCCAATGATTTTCCTTTAACACCATCACCCAGCTCGGCAAATTGACATTCACTTCAAGTACCGGGAATTCATACAGTGCTTCTCGAAGAACATTTAACACATCTGCTTCACGCATGCTTTCAACAGACATTGCTAACACAGGAATATCGTATTTTTCGGTGAGTTGTGCTCGTAATTGCTCTGTTTCCGGATGGTATGGACGTGCGGAATTTATGATGATGATAAACGGCTTTCCTACTTCTTTTAACTCTTCAACAACCCGCTCTTCTGCTTCAATGTAGTCATGTCGATGAATTTCCCCAATCGTACCATCTGTTGTAATAACAACACCAATCGTTGAATGTTCTTGAATCACTTTTCTTGTGCCGATTTCAGCAGCTTCATGAAATGGAATTGGTTCCTCATACCATGGTGTATGAATCATCCGCGGCCCATTTTCGTCTTCGTACCCCTTCGCTCCGGGAACGGTGTAACCGACACAATCTACTAACCGAATATTTACGTCTAATCCTTCACCGACATGTACCGAAACAGCTTGATTAGGAACAAATTTCGGCTCTGTTGTCATTATCGTTCGACCGGCTGCACTTTGGGGAAGTTCATCTTGCGCCCGCGCCCGATCAGCTTCGTTATTAATATTAGGAAGGACGACGAGCTCCATAAACTTTTTAATAAATGTCGATTTTCCTGTTCGAACTGCTCCAACGACTCCTAAATAGATGTCGCCTCCTGTACGTTCTGCAATATCTTTAAAAATATCTACTCTTTCCAAGAGATTCCCTCCCGTCGCTTAAGTTCCTCCATTTAGTGTAATATTCCTGGACAGTATTATGTGTATGACGTTGTCCTATTACGATATGACTAATGATGAAACATTTTTTCGTTTAAACAAAAAGCCCTTTCCTCTACAATATATTTTGTAGGGAAAGGGTTATGACTAATTTGTGAAAAAGACAGGCTCATTTTTCTCGTTAACGGTATATGGTAATGAATATGCGGGAACAAATGGGGAATTCTCCATCAGTATGTATCGAATATCTTCTCCTTGTTGAACCGATACTTCCATTTGCTGTAACGCTTGATATAAATCGATTCGATAATCGACGAAAATCTCAGCATTTCCGTTTATCACTAGCGGTAAATTGTTTTGTGTAAACGGACTAACAACAAACGGCTCTTCTTTGTAGCCTAACAATTCATAATTCAGTGTATACACATTATTAGCAATTTCTTCTTTAAATGGTGGGTATCCTTGAGATTGAATGCGAATCTTTATTTCGCGAATCGTTTCCGCTATTCGTAAATCAATTAATTTAACCGTCGGATCTTCTTCAACATTTACGAGGACGTATTGAAAGATCCCCCCACTTTCAAATGCGTTTCCTGGCGCTTCCGATAAGTATTGCGGTATCAATTTTTGAAAATCAATTAAATATTTTTGATATAAAGGTGTATCATTATTTTTCGTTTTAATTGGTAAAAGGCCACCTGTGTCTTCTTTATACTGATTAACAGCCGTTTGAACCATCTGTAATTGTTGTTCGTAAGGAATTTGATTTTTAGCTAGTCGTTCTTCTGGATACATACAAGCGGTTAAAATGATAGAAGCAAATAAAAGGATCGCTCCATGTA
Source organism: Aeribacillus pallidus (assembly GCF_050478865.1). Lineage (NCBI taxonomy): Bacteria > Bacillati > Bacillota > Bacilli > Caryophanales > Bacillaceae > Aeribacillus > Aeribacillus pallidus. The sequence goes on from NZ_JBCNBW010000089.1 coordinate 3,288, forward strand.
ATAATTTTTTCACTTTGACGCCTCATCCTTTCATTAAACGAAACGGTCCCTATACCGTCGGTCCACTTAATACTACATATAGCATCATTAATCCACCTGATATCATAAATATATAAGCGAGTAAAGCTACAATCCATTTAAAAAATCCTTTTAATTTATAACGGCTTATATAGATGGCTAAGATCGATACAAACATCGCCCCCATCGCCGCAAATGAAATCCACATTTTCATCATTGCTGGAGACATGTGTACCCCTCCTTTAGTTTCGTCCTGTATTATATCATATCATTTCGATTAATAGAAAACATTGAAAAAAGCTAAAGTAAAGATGGACTTTACTTTAGCATCTACAATAAATACCCACAACCTAGTTCAAAGCTTAGATTCAATCATCACCATTATATGTGAATGGAATCAATTCAGCATCCTCATTTGCCTAATAAAACTATTATTTCTCATCTTCTAATCGTTCATCAAGAATATTCACTAAATCTTCCATTTCATGTGTTTTCATCCGATTCATCAATGCATCTACCGCTTTTTTCGGATTTTCTCCTTTAAATAAAACCGCATATAGCGCTTCCGTTATAGGCATGGATACATTGTACTTTTTCGCTAATTGGTAAGCGGCTTTTGTCGTTCGAATCCCTTCAACGACCATTCCCATACTATTTAGAACTTCTTCTACTGTTTCCCCTTTGCCGAGCATATTTCCTGCTCGCCAGTTTCGAGAATGCACGCTCGTACACGTAACGATTAAATCGCCAATACCGGCAAGTCCAGCAAACGTAAGGGGATTTGCCCCCATTTTCGTTCCAAGGCGAGAAATTTCTGCAAGCCCTCGTGTCATCAATGCTGCTTTTGCATTATCACCATATCCTAAGCCATCGGTAATACCAGCAGCTAGAGCGATAATATTTTTTAAGGCTCCACCAATTTCAACTCCTACTATATCCGGATTCGTATATACACGAAAATTTTGGTTCATAAATAAATCTTGTACAAATTCCGCTGCTTTCATATTTTTCGAAGTGACTGTAACCGTTGTCGGATGACGTAAACTCACTTCTTCAGCATGCGATGGCCCCGATAATACCACGACGTCTTTTAACAAAGATGGTGGCATCTCCTCTTCAATCATTTCGGAAATTCGCATCAATGTATCAGGTTCAATTCCTTTACTTACATGAACGATCGTAACCGGGTGATTGAGACAAGAGGCCATTTTTCGAACAACTTCGCGAATCGCTTTTGTCGGTACGGCGACAATCACCGTTTCTAATCCTATTAAAGCCTCCAATAAAGACGTATATCCTTTAATCGAGGCCGGCAGTTTGATGTTCGGTAAATATTTTTCATTTGTGTGGTAATGATTAATTTCTTGAATTTGCGCTTCTTTATGTCCCCAAAGACGGACATCGTGGCCATTGTCCGCAAGTACTAGCGCTAGCGCCGTCCCCCAGCTACCTGCTCCAAGAACAGCTACCGATTGTTTATCCAATCCCATCACCTACTTCTCTACTCTATTTTCGTGCTCGTGCAATAATTTTGATTGGCGTTCCTTCAAATCCGAATGCATCACGAATACGGTTTTCTAAAAATCGTTCGTACGAGAAGTGAAGCAATTCTGGATCATTTACAAAAATGACAAATGTAGGTGGCTTCACAGCTACTTGTGTGGCATAGAAAATTTTCAACCGTCGTCCATTGTCAGTCGGTGTTGGATTCATAGCCACCGCATCCATGATGACGTCATTTAACACACTTGATTGGATGCGAAGGGCGTGATTTTCACTTGCCATATTAATCATTGGAAGAAGTGTGTGTAACCGTTTTTTCGTTTTGGCAGATAAAAAGACAATAGGAGCATAATCAAGGAATAAGAAGTGATCTCGAATTTTTTGTTCAAATTGACGCATCGTTTTTTCATCTTTTTCAATTGCATCCCACTTATTCACGACAATCACGATTGCTCGGCCCGCTTCGTGTGCATAGCCGGCAATCCGTTTGTCTTGCTCCCTGATTCCTTCTTCCGCGTTTAAAACGACTAAAACGACATCGGAACGTTCAATGGCGCGTAAAGCACGTAATACACTGTACTTTTCGGTACTTTCGTATATTTTTCCTTTTTTACGCATCCCTGCGGTATCGATAATGACGTATTTTTGACCGTTATACGTATATGGTGTATCAACGGCATCACGCGTTGTACCAGCGATGTCACTTACAATGACACGCTCTTCTCCTAAAATAGCATTGACTAATGAAGATTTGCCTACATTCGGTCGTCCAATTAAACAAAACTTAATCACATCGTCTTCATATTCTTTCACGTCTTTTTTAGGAAAATGGCTTACTACAGCGTCTAACACATCCCCAAGTCCAATGCCATGGGAACCTGAGATCGGATACGGTTCACCGAAACCTAGGGAATAAAAATCAAATATTTGTTCCCGCATTTCGGGGTTATCAATTTTATTAACAGCTAAAACAACAGGTTTATTGGATTTATACAATATTTTTGCAACTTCTTCATCTGCCGCGGTGATTCCTTCCCGACCGTTCGTTATAAACAAAATGACGTCTGCTTCATCAATAGCAATTTCCGCTTGCTGACGAATTTGCTCTAAAAATGGCTCGTCACCAATTTCAATTCCACCAGTATCGATAATATTAAATTCTGTATTCAGCCATTCAGCCGAACTGTAAATGCGGTCCCTCGTTACTCCTGGGACGTCTTCCACAATAGAAATACGTTCCCCAACAATACGGTTAAAAATCGTCGACTTCCCTACGTTTGGTCGACCAACGATTGCAACAACTGGTTTCGCCATGGATGTCACCCTTTCTTTCTGTTTGCTATTCTTTTCCTATAAACGTATTAAGCAAAAAAAAAGACCGAGATGGCCAGTTTACATGTTTGAGATGTTGTCTTCTTTCCAATTCTCTTTCTACTGATCCCTAGAATGCATGTCTTCCTAACTTCATAAGTTTATCAATATTTATAGAAACAAGCAATGCTATTTTAATGTCGGACAATGATATAGATTTCTTCCGTTAATTCATGCGCAATTCCATCCAAAATAGCTTCCAAATTTTTCGCCATCGTGTTCATTTCCTCTTTCGAATCACAATGAAAAACGGACAACCCCGATGGAACTTTTTTTGGATTAATGGTAATAGCTGCTAACACACATTTATCTAAATTCATTTTAATTTTCTTCCTTTCTTATTCGCTTTGGACTTCGTCGGCATTCGAATAGCATTTTCAAGGGTTGGAACTTGTCCGATGATCGCCAAAGCTTTTTCCACATCTTTTTCCTGTGGAAGGACAAAAACACCGACACGACCATCATCTAAATCTCGTTTCGCTAATGGGACTAGCGCTGGGGTGCCAGCATCACGATAGACTCCAAGAGCAGTTGAAATATCATGTAATATCGCCTGACGTTGTCCTAAATTGGCGATGGTCGATCGGGCATTAAAGTTTTTTGGTTTTAAAATAAAGCCCATTCCGTATTTTAAAATTTCTTCTTGTCGTTCTTTTAAACCAATATTCATAATATATATCGTATCAACATATAAACCGGCCCCTTCAAAATGCGGTTTTACATATTCGATTTCTACGATATCTTTTAACTTTCCACCAGACTTAAGTCGATTTGAAAGTAATAGGGCCAGGATACCGATTACAATCGCTGCATATACATTAATAACTAGATAGGCTAATGTCGTTAAAAATGAAGTAAATATAACTAAATAATTGCGACTTTCAAAGGCAATGGCGATTCCTTCAATGTACGTTGGTCCGCGGGGGACAAGTTCAAATTGGTCTAGCTCGGTGAGTGTATTTCGTTCCATATTTCGTACTTCTCGAAATTGTGAAGCAGCTAACGTAAGAAACGTAATGGCGGTAAATTCTTCTTCCATGATGGCTGGTACCGCTACCGTTCCTAATCCAGCGGCTATAAAACCAAGTGCGATATGAATAATTTTCCCATGTAAATACGTTGGATATTGACGATAATCCGTTTTTAGCATATAAATTCTGGCGGCCGTACCGATAATCACCCCAAATACAATCGGGTATACGTACTCGTTCATTATCCTTCTTTGCCCCTTTCTTTTCGTAACCAGGCTGTATCGATGATATATGACAAATTTTCTAACCCTTTCCAAACAAGATGAAGAAAAGAAAACATACAAATCATGTCCAATACATAATGGGTTCCAATTTGTGATGAAAATCCCCATTTGGCTAAAAGAAGCTGAAACATGACTTCTCCTTGCATCATCCCCAACAGCCCTGATAACATCCGACTTTTCGTACAATCGGAATAAACTATCATCGTAAGAGCAAATATAAATGCGGCAAGCATCCATTGTGGATGAAAAATCATCCATACTGGGTCTACTAATTGTAAAAACAAGTACCCGTTATAACTTAATGTGACGATAAGCGATGTAATCCAAAGATACATCCACTTTTCGTTAAACGTACTAGCAAGATAAACAAAACCCATTACATATAAAAAAATAAACGTTCCATTCAACGTGAATCCCAAAAAGGGTACATTAATCTCGGAGAAAACAATCGCTAGTAAAAAAAAGGCGCTTAAACGAAAGCGGTTTGGATCGTTTTTTCGAACTAAAAACGTAGTAAAGATCCATCCCATCCAGAGAAACCAATAAAAAAAAGCCCCCTCCATCTTGACACCTCCTATTATCCCCATTATGGGTCATTGTTATGTGAACTAGTCATGAATAACAAAAAAAAATAAGTTTACATTACATAATGGAGGTGATAAGCTTGGGCAAAGATCGTCAAGAAAAAAAGCTAAGAGATTCGCGCCGAGTGGAATCGGATCGAAATCAAGCATTGCATTATCCTGGGGCAACAAAAGTGGAAAAAAGAGAGCAATAAATTTTATGGAAAACGTTCCTCAAACATAAGCAAACGAAAAAGGCTGACACCACATCGATGAAAAACGATGTAACATGTCAGCCTTGTCTTATTTATTTTTTTAACGAGCGCATGCTAAATCGCTCTGGATGCAGTCCTCTTAGTTCAAGCCATTCTCTCATTTTCCCTGTAATTAAAAGAGGTATTTGACGTAAATCGGATAGATGTGGCGCCCCTAATGCACACATGATAAACCGGATATCTTCATGTATATGCTGTATTTCTTCAATAACACCTTCTATCGAATGTTCTTGCAATTTTTTTAGTACAAAACCGGCTAGTCCGCAAAGGGAAGCTCCAAGGGAAATAGACTTTACGACGTCCAAGCTTGTTTGAATACCACCAGAGGCAATGATATCGAGATCTTTCGCACCCTCTTTTGTTTCGACAATGGAAGCAACAGTTGGAATCCCCCAATCATTAAAATAATTTAACATTCTTTTACGACGAGCATTTTCAATGGCGGCAAAATTTGTTCCTCCATATCCACCGACATCAATAGCCGCTACACCAATTTCCGTAAGTGTTTGTGCTGCTTCTCTACTCATACCAAAACCGGTTTCTTTCACGATAACGGGGACATCTACCTTTTCAATAATATTTTGAATTCGTTCGACCATTCCCCGGAAGTCTTTATCTCCTTCCGGCATCGTTAATTCTTGAACGACGTTTAAATGAATTTGCAAAGCGTTTGCTTCAATCATTTCAACAGCCATCTGTGCTTGGTCAACACTAGCTTCAGAACCGAGGTTCGCAAAAATGATTCCTGTAGGGTTGACTTTCCGCACAATCTCATACGACGTTCGTTCCGTAGGGTCTTTAAGAGCGGACATTTGTGAACCGACTGCCATCGGAATGTTTGTTTCTCTAGCGGCAATGGCAAGTTGTTCATTGATTTGTTCCGTTTGTTTGCCACCACCACCCGTCATTGCATTGATAAAAATAGGCGAACTTATCGAAAGTTCGCCTATTTGTGTATGCAATTCGATTTGATCGATTGCACATTCGGGTAAGCTTTGATGAACAAATATCACGTCATCAAAACCGTTTTTTCTTGATTGACCGATTTCAAGAGCATACCGAATATGTTCTTGTTTACGCTGAGCTCTCGACACGTTGAATCCTCACCTATTCTATTTCAAGTCCTTCAACTTATCTCCAATCACTTCTCCAAGCTGAAAACCTTTAGATTCTTCTGGTAATTGGAAATCAATTTTTGACATTTCCTCTTTTTCTTCAAGTTCTTTCATGCTTAAGGAAAGGCGATGTTCTTCTTCGTTAACGTCTAATACTTTTACTTTTACTTCTTGACCTTCTTTAAGCACTTCATGTGGAGTACCAATATGTTTGTTTGAAATTTGGGAGATATGAACAAGACCTTCTACACCAGGGAATACTTCTACAAAAGCACCGTAAGATACTAAACGCTTTACGACACCTTCTAAAACAGAACCAACTGGTGCTTTTTCGGCAATATTAGTCCATGGACCAGGAAGAGTTTCTTTAACGGATAAAGAAATACGGCCATTATCCCGGTCAACGGAAAGGACTTTTACTTGTACCGTTTGGCCCTCAGATATAACATCTTCTGGCTTCTCTACATGTTCATGGGATAGTTGTGAAATATGCACAAGACCGTCTACCCCACCGATATCAACAAACGCACCGAAAGATGTAATTCGTTGGACCTTACCTTCTATCACTTGACCAGGTTCAATACGTTCAAGAAGTTGCTTTTTCTTTTCTTCTTTCTCTTCTTCAATAACGGCTCGATGTGATAAGATTAAGCGATTTTTTTCTTCATCTAATTCCACGATTTTAAATGACAGTGTTTTCCCTTTGTAATCGGAAAAGTCTTCGACATAATAATCTTCCACTAACGAAGCAGGAACAAATCCGCGAACACCAAGGTCCACCACTAAACCACCTTTGACAACATCCTTCACTTCTGCTTCAATCGTTTCGTTCGCTGCCATTTTTTCTCTTAATTCCACCCAAGCTTTTTCTGCATCTAACTTACGTTTCGACAGAACCAATAAATCATCTTCCACTTTAGTTACAACGAGACTTAACTCGTCTCCTACACTTACCACATCAGATGCTTTGTCAATATGCAAGCTAGATAACTCACTAATCGGGATAATCCCATCTACTTTACTCCCAGCAATATCTACAAACACTTGTTTTTCTTCAATTTTTGTAACGGTTCCTTGAACTTTATCACCTGTTTTAAATGATTGAACCTCTACTTGTTTCATTTCCTCTGTCATATGTACTCCTCCTTAATCCATGACTGCTTAAAGAATATCTCAAAGTGACTAAATCATCACTTGATTCCAATTACCAGATTAAGTTTCCTTTCTTATTAAATTCTAACAAATGTTCCCTTTTGTCAAGTGAGAAGCCTTATTTATTTTCATCTATTAGTTTTTTAATATGGGACATAATATATTCAGTCGCTTCTTCAGCCGAAGCTTTCCTTTCTTTTAATTCTCTCATACTTAATGGTTTACCGTAAACTACTTTTACTCGACGAAACGGCTTATATGGACCAATAATGGCACAAGGGACAACATGAGCTTCTGTACGAAGAGCGAAAAATCCAGCTCCGGCTAATCCCTTACCTAATTCTCCTGTTTTACTTCTTGTCCCTTCCGGAAACAAACCGAGAACATTTCCTTCACGTAAAACAGCAAGCCCTTTCTTTAACGCTTCTCGATCACTCATTCCACGTTTAACTGGGAAGGCACCTAATTTGGTGATTATATAGTTTAACACGGGAACACGAAATAATTCTTCTTTTGCCATAAAATGAATCGGACGAGGAGAAGTGACACCTACCGTAGGAGGATCTAAGTTGTCAATATGGTTGGCACAAACAAGTACCCCACCGTCTTTTGGAAAGTGTTCTACTCCTTTTACTTCTATTCGATATAACGGCTTAAGGATGGATCCTGCAACAAATTTGGCAAACGAATAAAATGTCACGTTCATCGCGTCCTTTCCTCAATCACTCTCATGATGCGATCAACCACTTGATCAATTGACAATGAGGTTGTATCGATTTCAATCGCATCTTTTGCTTTTTTTAATGGCGCAACTTCTCTTTCGGAATCTAATTGGTCGCGACGAGCAATCTCCTCTATTAAATTCTCTAACGAAGAAGGAAATCCTCTTTTTAAATTTTCTTCATGACGTCTTTTGGCACGTTCCTCGACGCTTGCTAACAGGAAAATTTTTACTTCCGCATTCGGTAACACATGCGTTCCGATATCGCGCCCATCCATGACGACTCCTCCTTGTTCAGCAAATTGTTGCTGTCGTTTGACCATTTCTTCCCGAACGAGACCGTGTTTGGCAACGATGGACACATGATTCGTAACTTCAGAAGTTCGAATATCAATCGTCACGTCTTCACCGTCAAGATACACTAATTGTCCTTCTTCCCCCTGTTTCAATTCAATCATCGTTTCTTTTAATAATTCCAATAGCGCCTTTTCATCATTTACATCTACGTGATTCTTTAAGGCTTTATACGTTAAGGCACGATACATGGCGCCAGTATCAATATAAATAAAAGATAATTTTTCTGCGATGATTTTTGCTACTGTACTTTTTCCCGCAGCAGCAGGACCATCAATCGCAATTTGAATTGGTTTGTTCATTTTTTTCACCTGCTCTTTTAATCTCATTTGTCCGTCAGTTATTGTATCATAAAAGCATTGGCTGTTAAGTGCTTTATTTAATTACAAAAAGGAAAATTTATCGCACTTCAAAAAAAATGAGGCGCCTATACCGCCTCATTGTCGGTTCATTACCTCAATCATTTCGGTGAAGCTTCTTTTATTCACACCTTCATACATCGTTAGTTTATTTAGTGGTGGGAATAACTCAAGATGATGAAACGCAATTTGGGAAACTATTAATAAAACGAAATGAAACACAACTAACTTTAATACAATTCGTTCCACTCGTTTCAAAACGCTCCACTCCTTTTTCGTTTGTCCTTAGTGTGAAGCGTTTGTTATATTTTTATACTATATAAGTCCTTTTTTCTTCAAATCGATTTGACGATCAAAACAAAAACGAATGATTTTTTGGCGGCTCGCCTCATCTAAATCTACAAACTGTAGTGAGGCAATTAGCATGTGATCTCTTTCAAATATTCTTATAATTTTACAATCTACTAATATGTATTCATATTGGTTAACCGCCATAGGAAGGACAAGCCAACATTTTCCAATAAGACCTTTTTTTAATGTAGACTTTTCTTTGGGGAAGATGACCGCTAACCCTCCGGCGCTAATGTCTTCTGTAATTGTTACAAACGTTTCATCTTCAAAGGTGAGAGAAATATCAATGGCGGTTTGAATACGGACGTATTGTCTTCGTTGTATTTTTTTTAACGAAACGTCCCTTGGATAATGAAGAGCCACCATCGGGACCGTTCCTTTTTTTCGACCGATAACCTCGGTTTGAAATTCGAAAACTTGTTGATATTTATCAACAAAACTTACTTTTAACCTGGTCTTGTTTAATAAAAAGACCGTCTTATCAGTTTCCATGTTCACCGGATAATCGATGTAAAGGTGAGAACCGTTTATGTCAATGACTTTTGTACGATATTTTTCACGTATTTCCTTATCAAGTGGTTCAAGTGTTAATGTCATACCAATGCTCAACATGTACGTTCACTTCCTGTTTTATAGTCCCCATAAATTTCCTATGTTCAATTTTACTGGAAGATTGATTAAAAGAAAAGCTACTATTTCTGATAAAAAAGAGAGAGACTATCTCTTTCTGAATGAAACGAAACAAAATAAAACACTCCTACAAGAGGAGCGTTTAAATGGACTCATAAATCGGTTCGGCTTGTGGTAACCTTTCTACTTTTTCTTCCATCCCAGTTTCTGCATTGATAAAAATTCGATACGTATCATCTCCAAGAACTCCTAAAAATTCATGGCATAGAACTTCTTCCGCTAAATCGTTCGTTATCACGGCTAAATGGTGTTCCATCACCTTCACATTAGGATTGATTTCTTTACGTGCTTCTTCCATTGTTATTTGCGGCTTCGGAAGCTTTCGTTCCGTATTACTTTTTAAATAATCTTCCGCCATAAATCCAATCATTTGCCCATTATCAAGCGCTATTTTCACCTTGATTGACTGAGGATATATTCGAACTCCATCTTGGTTCGTTACATACGTAAAGACACCAATATGATCATATTGCGTACTTTCGAACAGTTCTAACTGTTTGTATCCATGGGCTTTTAAAAACTTTTCCGCTTTCATTGAAGCTTCATTTAAGCTAATTTTTTGCTCTTTCACATCCCGATACACGATAAACCAAATCGGATAGCCACCTTTTTTGGTAATATCGAGATTGGCTTGCATCCCATTTCGATCCTCTAATGCGACAGAATAAAACCCAAAGTCCGACCCTTTACCGTTCTCACTAACCTTGACTTCCTTGTCCCCTTTCAGACCTGAATAATCTTTAGCAATTTTGATAGCCTCTTTCTTTGAAATATCCGGTCCTTTTAAATTTTTGAAATTTTCATCTTTTTCTTTCATGCTAACAAACGTGGTTCCACCTACATTCGTTTCACCGTAACCATCAACGGTTTTTTCTACTGTTTTAAAGCCGTCTATTATCGTGTTATCTGTATTTTCTTTTCCGCTCGCTAACGCAAGCTCAACGTCCATCCACCGTAAATTATTTTTTAAAACTAAATATTGTACTTGTCTTAACTCCTTTTGAATATCAGCGCATTGTTTATAAAGTTGCTTTAATGTTTCATATTCTTTTTCGGTTAATGGCTCTTTGTCAAGATCACGGACAGCTGTACGAAAGCTAAAATCCCCAATTTTCGACAAAAACTCTTCCGTTTTATTAAACGGTAACAAAGAAAGGGGAAGTTGCCCTACATCAGTATGGGCTTCAGAAGTAATTCGCCACACATCAACTAATCCAGGGGAAAGTGACTTTCGAGAGTTCATCGCTAACGTTGTACCAATTTTGTCATGCAACAAGTCAATTTGATACGTTAAATCGTGAAACGCCCGTTGATAATTGTTTTCGGCATGAATTAAGATGGCATTTTTCTCTCGGTGCTCTTGGTATCCCCAATAGGATGTCCCAATCACCGCTAGTGATAAAACGGTAATAACCAAAATACGTAACATCATCCACCCTCCTTACTTACAGAAAATATGTTTCCCAATTTGTTTAATTTGTGGTCTTGACCAAATCCAACTGTTAGTAGCTGTCGCTGGATTAAAATAATACAGCGCATTTCCTGTTGGATCCCATCCGTTTATTGCATCTATTACGGCTTTCTTTGCTGTTTCATCTGGTTCTAGCCAAATTTGACCATCGGCAACAGCCGTAAATGCACCTGGCTCAAAAATGACTCCCGACACAGTATTCGGAAACGAAGGACTTTCTATCCGATTTAAAATGACCGCAGCGACCGCAACTTGACCTTCATATGGCTCTCCACGAGCTTCTCCATAAACAGCGTTAGCCATTAATTGAATGTCGTTTTGCGAAAAGCCATTCGGTGTGTTAACAGCAGTAGCTCTCGTTTCTGGTGATGTATACTGCCTCGTTGCCCTTTTCTTCACTTGCTTGTCTAATGCGACTCCACCATAATGAGTAAATTCGTTTCCTTTGCGGATTTGTTCTTTTACAAACGATTCATGATACTTTGATACTCTGATTAGTTTATCTTTTGTATCTTGCCCTACTAGTCCATCTACAGGCAACCCGAAATCGTATTGAAAGTTTCTTACCGCCCAATACGTTCCCCAGCCGAAGACACCGTCAATTTTCCCGTTATAATAGCCGATATACTGCAAACGGGCTTGTAGTTCAATCACATCGTCTCCAACCGCTCCTTTTTGAATCACTTGATTCGTAAATGCATGCGTAGGGGATGGTGTGGCTTGAACGGAAAGCCATAAACAACTAATGGTGACGATAACCACCAATTTGTACAATGTCCGTTTCTTCATCTTACCTTTCCCTCCAAAAGTAGTAGCATTATACTTATATTTTGTTATCGAGCAATTTTTATACAATCGTCTCAAAATCTCTAATAAAAAACCCTTCTCTTCAAAATCGAAGAGAAGGGTCGTTTGTTTGTTCCAAATAATGCTTAGCAGATAAATGATGGGCTAGTTTTGCTTTCCTCAATCCGAGCCACCATAAAAATAACATAAAAGGAACGATATAAAAAAGCCACTTCGTTTGAGTTAATAATATTAAATCATAGAAACTATGAAGAATAAACGGAATAACAATCGATAATAACAGCCACCATGCCTTTCGTCCATTAGAAAATTTCCCTTTTCCTAAATAATACCCCATAATGATTCCAAACATCGCATGACTCGATACTGGCAATAATGCTCTCCCAAACGCGAACTCAATTCCATTTGCTAGCAAAAATAAAATGTTTTCCGCAGTGGCAAACCCTAACGACACACTAATGCCGTACACGATTCCATCATAAGGTTCTGTGAAATCAACATGCTGATAAATAGCAAAATATAACATAAACCATTTCATAAATTCTTCTAATAGCCCTGCAAAGACGATAGCTTTCATCCAAACGTACGGGATGGCCTGTTCAGCTTCAAACACGTATTGAACGAACATAATCGGAAATACTAAAACCGCGCCATATAAAAACGCTTTAATTACCGTGCTGATTGGTTCCATTTCAAATTCATCTTTTAAATAAAAATAGCTTAATAAAGCTAAACCAGGAGCAATACCAGCGGAAATGAGGACCAGCATGAAATGACCTCTTTTCTTTCTGTTTTCTTAATCGTATCATGGAAATCAATCGATGAAAATAGACAATCAGTTTGGCCAATGAATGGAAATAGATGTTAGAGGGATTCGACTATTAAACCTCTCCCACCTACACTTCGTTTAGTGGAGGGAGACTTCTCGGTGAACATGTTAAATATAAATATTATTTCTTTTGGCTCTCTGTCAATTGTGGTGGTGCAAATATTTCCAATACTCTCTCTTTGGAAGGAATGTAGGTTAACCTAC
>NZ_JBCNBW010000090.1:0-3628 GCF_050478865.1 Aeribacillus pallidus
GAGAGCAAGCTCTCCATCCGTTCGCTCGACTTGCATGTATTAGGCACGCCGCCAGCGTTCGTCCTGAGCCAGGATCAAACTCTCCGAAAAAGTTTGAATAAGACTCAAATTCATTGACGTTGACGCTTCGTTTTGTTTAGTTTTCAAGGATCAATCACTTTTTAACAGCGACCTTTATAATATATAACATTCATTTTGTTGTGTCAACAACTTTTTTATTGTTTTTTGTCGTATTTCGTTTTGTTGCGACGACGTTAATAATATCACCATGTTTATATTCTGTCAACACTATAAATTAATATTTTTTATATTTTTAGATATCACCCTTCTTCTTCAATACAAAACTATGTTGCTAATAAATATTTCAAATAAAAAATAGCTTTTTTCTTTAGATAGTTGTACAGTATTGTTGCACTTTTTCCTTTATAAAGTTTCTTAATCTTAATAATTCATTTTTTTCAAAAGTATACTCCTTCTTTTCGTTTGTATATCCATCGAGCACTTTTCCGATTGTTGAATGATATTCTTGCGGAAGATGCAATAATCCCCATTCCCCCGCTTCTTTTTTAGAGGAGATTACTCCTTCTTTTAAATACCAATAAACTCTTAGGAAATTTAACGTACAGTAAATAGGATTTCTTTCTACATTCTTTAAACAATCTTGAAAATCACTCATTATAGAAGAAATATAATGAGAACGCGGAACCAAAGGAAATACTTCTTTTATCGGTTTTCCTTCAACACATATCCCACGATGATAAGTTACAGTTATATGAGCCGCTAAATCATTGTCTTTGATCTTTTCTTGGATGAATACCCTTTTTGTAAGTTCATTATTGTAGCGTTCTCGCCAATCCTCACTATAATGAAAGTCGAAAGAACTTGGATGCTCCCAATTTTGCAATTGGTTCTCATTCAAAAAACTTACTTCAATAGGGTATGGATGAGTAGAGTAGTTTAAAAATAGTTGTACCAATCTTCGTTTTCTTTCTACTGTTAATGGCCTTTTTGTAACCACTAATAAATCAATGTCACTTTTATTAGGATTAAATCCTCCCATAGCCAATGATCCGTGAATATAGAAACCAATCATATCTTCCTTGACGATATGTTTTGTTTCTTTTAATATCCAAGCAACAAATTGCCATACATGTTTATAAGAGGTAGTAAGATGATTATCCATATTTTATCCACCTTTAATTGAACTAACAGTTATTAGTTAATTCTTTTCATTATAATCAAATCCTTTCTAGCTACATCATTTTTTACAGTTCCCGGACAAACACCGTAATGTTTCGGACTTTTTCCAACAATTCACGGATACAATTTTAAATCGCACTACTTTGTCGATATTTTCTACTGGACCTCGGACAATTTCATCTTCTTTCAAGACACTTTTACCACGATTTCGAACAAATTCCACTCAAGCGCAAACAATAGCTTCTCCGATTATAAAACATATCCTTTTTCGAACAACCCCTAAAAACAAATATAACCGACCCCAATTATGGAGCCGGTTTATTTATTACTTACGAATTTGAACAATACCTTCTTCTTTTAATGCGACTTTTCCTTCTTTTTCAATGGAAATGTATTCTCCGTCTTGGAGGTTGGTGAAAACAATCGGTGTAACCGTTGATGTTGCATGTTCTTTAATATATTCAAGATCAGCTTTTAACAACGGTTGACCTGCTTCTACTTCGTCCCCTTCATTGACGAGCGTTTCAAAACCTTCCCCTTTCAAATTAACAGTATCAATACCAAAGTGAATGAGAATTTCACGACCACCTTCCGTTATGAGACCTAAAGCATGTTTAGTCGGGAACACGTTGACAACTTTACCTTTCGCAGGCGCTACAACGATTCCTTCTTCCGGTAAGATCGCAAAACCATCGCCCATCATTTTTTCTGAAAATACTTGGTCAGGGACTTCTGTAATCGGCATCACGCGACCAGCAATTGGGGCGATATACGTTTCTTGATTAAATGAAGTCACTTCAGTTGTCGTAGCAACTTCTTCAACCTCATTTGACATCGGAGTTGGTGATTTCCCTTGCATAATCTCTTTCATTTGATGACGTAAATGTTCAGATTTCGGACCGAAGATAGCTTGAATATTGTTACCAACTTCAAGGACTCCAGATGCTCCTAGTTTTTTCAGACGGTTTTTGTCGACATTTTTAATATCTTTTACGGATACACGTAAGCGCGTAATACATGCATCCAAGTGTTCGATGTTTTCTTTTCCACCCATCGCTTGTAGCACATCGTATGCCAAATCGGAAGATACGGATTGCGCTTCTTCTTGTGTTTCTTCTTCACGACCAGGTGTCATTAAGTTGAATTTACGAATCGCAAAACGGAAACCAAAATAGTAAATGACACTAAAGACAAGACCTACAGGAATTACAAGCCACCAATTCGTTTGCGGGTTAATAACACCGAAAAGAATATAGTCAATGAGTCCGCCAGAGAAGGTCATTCCGATTTTTACATTTAACAAATGCATGGTCATGAATGATAATCCAGCAAAAATCGTATGTACCGCAAATAATAGCGGTGCAACGAATAAGAATGAAAACTCAATTGGTTCGGTAATACCTGTTAAGAAAGAGGTTAATCCCGCTGATGCCATAATTCCAGCAACGACTTTTTTACGTTCCGGACGTGCTTCATGATAAATCGCTAAAGCAGCTGCAGGTAATCCGAACATCATAAACGGGAATTTACCCGTCATAAACGTTCCTGCTGTTAATTGTTGAACACCGTCATTAATTTGTTCCATGAAAATACGCTGATCCCCGCGAATTAATTCGCCTGCTGCATTCGTGTATGTTCCAAACTCAAACCAGAACGGCGCATAGAAGATGTGATGAAGACCGAACGGAATTAACGCACGCTCAATAACTCCGAATACAAACGCAGATAACGTTAAGTTCGCATGAATCATATTTTCCGAAAACGTGTTTAACGCTCCTTGAATCGGCGGCCATATGATGGTCATCGCAAATCCTAACACTAATGCCGATGCTGCAGTGATAATTGGTACGAAACGCTTTCCAGCAAAAAATCCTAAGTAAGATGGTAGTTCAATATTATAAAATTTGTTATACATATAGGAAGCTAATAAACCAACAATGATACCACCGAATACGCCAGTTTGTAACGTTGGGATTCCTAAAACGTTCGCGTATTCAAAATTTCCTTCTAAATCACTTGCTTCAATACCAAGAACAACGCTCATCGTCACGTTCATGATTAAAAATCCGACAATGGCTGCAAGACCGGCCACCCCTTCACCAGAGGCTAGTCCAATCGCCACTCCAACAGCAAAGAGCAATGGTAAGTTACTAAAAATAATTAACCCTGCTTCCTTCATTAACGAAGCGATATGCTCAACCACTTCGTTTTCTAATGACGGAATGAGCTCTAATAAGGTTGGGTTTTGTAATGCCGCACCGAGAGCTAATAAAATACCCGCTGCCGGTAGAATCGCAACCGGAAGCATAAGCGCTTTCCCAACTTTTTGAAGCGTACCAAACGCTCGTTTAAACATGGCTCTCTGTCAATTGTGGTGGTGCAAATATTTCCAATACTCTCTCTTTGGAAGGAATGTAGGTTAACCTAC
>NZ_JBCNBW010000091.1:0-1485 GCF_050478865.1 Aeribacillus pallidus
GATTCATCACCACATTTTGTGATTTAACCCAAAAAATAAGGAAAACACTCACGAATTCCTGGCAATAATGTTAGCGTCACTTAACATAACAGGAGGTTCTAAAGTGTTTTCCGTATCACTAGATTTGCCAGAATTTGAAGTTGTTAAACAAGTGTTTCTTGAAGATTGCAATTTGTTACATGTTGAGAAAAATACTACAGAAGAACGCTGTTCTTACTGCGGTTTTTTTTCTAGTCATGTCCATGACTGGCGGACAAGAAAGGTTCGTGACTTGTCCGTATTAGGTAAGCCCCTTTTCTTATTTGTCAGAGTGTATAGATACCGTTGTCACAACTGTAATGAGGTATTTTCACAAACATTTGAATCTATCAGTCCTAATAAGCATCAGACCAATCGGTACAGAGAATATCTGTACGAAATGTGCATTGGCTCTACTATCCAAGAAGTGAGTCGAAAGGAAAAAATACCTT
Source organism: Aeribacillus pallidus (assembly GCF_050478865.1). NCBI lineage: Bacteria > Bacillati > Bacillota > Bacilli > Caryophanales > Bacillaceae > Aeribacillus > Aeribacillus pallidus. The sequence continues at coordinate 471 of NZ_JBCNBW010000091.1, forward strand.
ATACAACCGTTGAAAGAATATTTTATTCCGTTGCTAAAGAAAAAGAGAAGGAGCATTTAGAAACTCTTGAAAGTGTTTTAGAAAACAATGAATTAATCCTTAGCCTTGATGAGATCGCTGTCCGAAAGGGTCACCGATATGAAACAGTTCTTATGGATACCCAATCCGGGAGTGTGCTTGGTATGGAACATCAACGGAGTTATAATTCAACTCAGATCTTACTTGCCAAGAAGATTCTGTCTAATAAATGTGTTCATACCGTTGTTATGGATATGTGGGATCCCTTCCATAAAGCTGTTAAATCTATATTCCCAGAGGCCTGTATCGTCATTGATAAATATCATGTGGTGCAAAAGGTGATACATGCACTTGACCAAGTTAGAAAGAAAACTCCTGGACTAAAAAAGGGACGGTTTAAACTCTTGAAAGGTTCTGAAAAGTTAACGGCTAATGAAAAACAACAATTAGACGAGATGCTCAAAGAGCATTCAGAATTGTCATATGCCTATTTTCTAAAAGAACTCTTTAGAGAAATATACCAAGTGAATGACTATGATACAGCTGATTCACTCTTAGAAGAATGGATTCAACTCGCATGGAGCAGCCCATTTCCTTCATTTCATCAAGTTGCCAAGACGATAGAAAATTGGAAGGCACAAATTTTACAATATTTTCTTACACCTTTTACGAATGGCCGGATTGAAGGTACAAACCATAAGATTAAGAACATCAAAAGACGTGCTTTTGGCTTCAGAAACCTTGAAAGATTTCGGCTACGTGTATTTTTGGAGTGTACAGGTAAAACTTATAAAAATCAGGTTGCTTAACCATGCCCTTCATCAGCTTTCCGCATTGTAGTTGATAGAATGGAAGCCGTCAAGGAAAGCACTTGACCGCTTCCATTCTACCAACTTAGTGGTCTGCAAGCTGACGAAGGAGCTACTCTAGATTGAGTATCAATCTCGCTAACTTATTTCCGGAATTGTGTGAACATCACAGAATATGGTGATGAGAC
>NZ_JBCNBW010000092.1:0-15903 GCF_050478865.1 Aeribacillus pallidus
ACTTTAAGGGGTGCAGTTCATACACATGTAGGTGGTTTTTTCATTGGTAAATAGCAAATTTAATCCTTTCAATTTGTTGTTATTTACAGAAATAACTCCCTTGATTAGTACAGTTCGTTAAATGAATGAGAACAGATGGATGATTTATAGAAAAATAATAATTTTATGAATAATATTTTAATATCATTTCCCGACGTACAGTCAGATTAGCAGAAAAAATTTTTTGCAGTTTATTAAAAAATGATGATATATGAATAAATCTTTTAACATCAATTACTTTAACGTTTATGATGCTTATTAACGCCAAAAATATTTGCAGATAAAAAGGGGGATTCGTGTACATATAATACGTACAATCGTTTTTGTGAGGAAAATTCTTTCTTGCCACCAGTATTTAGATTTGATAGATTAGAAAATGTATTTTTCAAAATATTATTCATTGAATAGTAATTAACAAAAGGAGGAAGATACATGGAGAGCCAAAAGTCTTTCATGGAAATCATTCAAGATATCGTTGGCGTGACAAGTGACTTTTTATGGGCAAAACTATTGATTGTCCTTCTCCTCTCATTAGGGGTGTTTTATACATTATTTAGTCGCTTTGTTCAAATTCGTTGGTTTAAAGAAATGATTGTCTTACTTGCTGATAAAGGGACGATTTCTACAAAAGGAAGTAAAGCGGTTTCTTCATTCCAAGCATTTACGATTAGTACCGCTTCTCGTGTAGGAACAGGTAACTTAGCTGGGGTAGCTACAGCGATTGCTGGTGGCGGTCCTGGTGCGGTATTTTGGATGTGGCTTATCGCTTTACTCGGTGGCGCTTCAAGTTTTATTGAAAGTACGCTAGCGCAAATTTATAAAGTAAAAGATGAAAATGGATTCCGTGGTGGTCCAGCGTATTATATGGAAAAAGGATTAAATATGCGCTGGTTAGGAATCATTTTTGCTGTTATTATTACGTTCTGTTTTGGACTTGTGTTTAACTCCGTTCAATCGAATACAATCAGCTTAGCGTTTGAAGAAGCATTTGGAATGAATCGTTCTTTTGTAGGTATGATTCTAGCGATCTTGACAGCTGTTATCATTTTTGGGGGCGTCCATCGTGTTGCTCGGGTGACTCAAGTGATTGTTCCTGGCATGGCGATTTTATACTTACTATTAGCCATTATCGTTTTATTAATGAACGTTACGGAAATCCCTGGCATGATTCGCCTAATTTTTGAAAATGCGTTTGGTCTTCGTGAAGTAGTTAGTGGTGGTGTTGGTGCAGCCATCATGATGGGAATTAAGCGGGGCTTATTCTCCAACGAAGCAGGTATGGGTAGCGCACCTAATGCTGCAGCCACAGCAGCGGTCTCCCATCCCGTTAAACAAGGCTTCATACAAACACTTGGAGTATTTACAGATACGCTCCTTATTTGTTCAGCAACAGCTTTCTTAATTATCTTATCAGGTGCGTACACAACTCCGGATTTAACAGGTATTCAATTAACGCAAGTCGCACTTTCTGAGCATGTTGGTTCTTGGGCTAGTTTATTCGTCGCTATCGCTATTTTCCTATTCGCTTTCAGTTCCATCGTGGGTAACTATTATTACGGGGAAACGAACATTGAATTTATTCGTAAAAGCAAGCTGTCTATGACCGTTTATCGCGTTGGGGTTGTAGCGATGGTTATGTTCGGTGCCGTTTCCGAGCTGAACCTTGTGTGGAGTTTAGCCGACTTATTTATGGGTCTGATGGTAATCATCAACTTAGTAGCCATTACCTTATTGTCTAAAGTCGCGATTGCTGCATTAAAAGACTACGAAGAACAACGGAAAAAAGGAAAAGACCCAGTGTTCTATGCAGATTCCTTACCAAATGTTAAAGGGATTGACGCATGGGATGTTTCACCAAGTAAAAAGAAACAAGCAATGTAAGACGGAAGCCACCTTCTCTATTTAGAAGGTGGTTTTTTACATTATGTTCTTTGCAGATTGATTTAAGAGGAAACATGAATGGATGGGGTGTGATGTCTTGATAATAGAACCAAATCACCATTATTGGGGGCATTGAACTAAACATATTTAAAGATATTTTTCATAAGAAAATGGAAGTATAGGTAAAAAGCTAATATTATGTTATAATTTTGGTATGTACAGCTTTATAGCAGGGTGGGCGGTGGCTACTCTCTCATAGGAGGGAGGTGGTCACTGATGACTGTATACGAATCACTAAGCATCATGATTAGCTTTGCAGCTTTAATCGTGTCAGTGATTCTAGTCACGATATCAATAAATAAAAAGAAATAACCCACCCTCGCACCGGCCAAGTGTAATAGGGTAGGTTATCACTCTCTATGCATTTGAGCCACTGCACTTCTTGCAGGAGCTGTGCATGAAGGAGTATTGGTTCGCGCCAGTACTCCTTTTTTATTTTATGTAGCTACTTATATTATATACCAATCATGTATGAAATAAAAGGGAAAAGGAATAGCACATAAAGTTTTGTAAATTAAATTCTGAAAAATTTATTGAAAGCGCTTTAGTAATTGTGTATACTTCATATCAAGAAGCTTCCGAAACGTTTTGGAGATGATTATAGATGGTAACAATCAAAGACATTGCAAAAGAAGCCAATGTATCGGTCACTACTGTCTCAAGGGCACTTAACGGTTATTCCGATGTAAGTGACGAGACGAGAAAACGTATTATTGAAGTCGCGAAACGGCTAAACTATAGTCCGAATTCTATTGCTAGAAGCCTTGTGATGAAAAAGTCACAAACGATTGGTCTACTTGTTTCTAATTTATCACGAGAAGGGACGAAAGATAATTTTACATACGAAGTGTTATGTGGAATTAATGAGGCTGTTTCTCAATCGGATTATGATTTAATTGTTTTTAATACGACTTCTGCGAAGCAATCGGAAAAAACGTACACCCAACTTTGTCGGGAAAGAAGGGTTGACGGGGTGATCATTATGGGAATTAAAACAAACGACCCCTATTTACAAGAGGTAGTCGAAAGTGATATTCCCTGTGTGTTAATTGACATTCCGATTCAATCAAAGACCGTTGGTTATGTGACAACGGATAATATTAAAGGAGCAAAAGAAGCGGTCAACTACTTACTTTCTCTCAATCATCGTAAAATCGGAATGATTAATGGTCACAACGAGGCGTTTGTTAGTCAACAACGGTTACATGGATATAAAGAAGCGCTTCAAGAAGCTTGCCTACCTTTTGATTCATCCTATGTGGAAAATGGTGAGTATACCGAAGAAGGGGCTTATAAGGCAACCGTTCGCTTGTTAAGTAAACATCCAGAAATTACCGCATTGTTTTGCGCTAGTGACTTGATGGCACTTGGAGCGATGCAGGCGGCGAAAGACTTAGGAAAACAACTTCCGGATGAATTATCGGTAATAGGGTATGATGATATTCTTCTCTCTTCTTATGTAACTCCAAGTTTATCAACGATTCGGCAAGACAAGTTTCGCATAGGGGAAGAAGCAGCTCGCATGTTAATAGGAATGTTAGAAGAGGAAACATCACATTATGTAAAGCTTTTAGATACACAATTAATCATAAGAGAATCGACAAAGTGCCTAGATTGCTCTAGTTGAGAGTAATCTAGGCTAACCAAAAATGAAAGCGGTTAGATATATTTTTTTATCTTTTTCCAAAACGTTTTGGATGTTTGAACACAACATGTAAGAAGGTGACATTCATGGATTATCGTGTGATCAAAGAAAATGACTTGTTTCTTTTAACCGACAAAAGCGGAGATATTTCAGCATCCGATACATACGGATTAGGATTATATACAAAAGATACTCGATTTTTATCAAAGTTTCAGCTATGGATCAATGAAAAGAAGCCGGTCTTACTGACATCGAATGCAGAAGACAACTATGTATCTACTATTCTACTAACCAATCCGCATATAGAAATGGATGGAGATATTCAACTTTGGCGAGAATCAATAGAGATTGAACGAAAACGTTTCATTTATGATGAAGTTCTTTATGAAACGATTAAAGTAAAAAACTATTATCCAAAGCAGGTATCATTTGACATCTCAGTGGAAATGGATGCAGATTTTGCAGACATGTTTATTGTTCGTGGATTCCAATACGGAGAAATTGGAACAAAAGAAGAAACGATTGTTAATGAACAAGAGATGATTTTTCACTACCGAGGTCGGGATCAAGTGAACCGCCAGACTGTTGTGAAATGGTCTCGAAATCCGAAACGTTTTGAAAAAGGGACGGTTACATTCAATTTTACACTCGGTCATGAACAAGAAGATGAAGTCACGTTGATGATTTGTCCAAATGTTGGTGAATTACAAACGCGAGAATTTGTGGACAAAGATGAAGCCCTTTCCAAAATTGAACAATCTTATCAAGAATGGCAGGAACAAACGACAAAAGTGACATCAGATGTAGAGAGGATGCAACGTTTAGTTGAACGTGGTTTGAAAGATATACGTGTTCTATTAACAGACTTAGGTCATGGAAAATTCCCAGTAGCTGGCCTACCGTGGTTTGGAGTTCCTTTTGGTCGCGATAGTTTAATTGCTGCATTACAAATGTTGCCTTTTAACCCTGAAGTGGCAAAAGGAACGCTAAAAACAATGGCCGCCTACCAAGGAACAAAAGAAGATCCTTGGCGTGACGAACAACCCGGAAAAATTATGCACGAAATTCGTTTCGGTGAATTAGCCAATACAAATCAAGTTCCGTTTACTCCTTATTATGGAACGATTGATGCTACCCCACTATTCTTAATTTTATTAACAGAATACGTGAAATGGACTGGGGACATCTACTTATTTGATGAATTACAAGATAATGTTGAAAACGCTTTACGTTGGATTCATCAATATGGTGACCGTGATGGGGATTTATTCGTGGAATATCATCAAGAGTCCAGGAAAGGAATCGCAAACCAAGGGTGGAAAGATTCTGGAGATTCCATTGTACATCGTAATGGTGACTACGCAAAAACGCCGATTGCTTTATGCGAAGTGCAAGGCTATGTATACCAAGCGAAAATGGGAATAGCTGAAATTTATAAAGCCAAAGGCCTTATGGAAAAAGCTGAGCATTTACAAAAAGAAGCAGAAGAATTAAAAGCAAAATATAACGAGGCATTCTGGATGGAAGAGGCCAAATTTTATGCTATTGCACTTGATCATGAGAAAAAACAAGTAGGTACCATTACTTCTAATCCAGGGCATACCCTTTATTCTGGCATTATTCCGAATGATCGTGTGGAACAAGTTGTCAATGTGTTATGCTCTGAAAAAATGTTCTCTGGGTTTGGAATTCGTACGATGGGTAAAGGAGAAGCCGGATACAACCCGATGAGCTATCATGATGGTAGTATTTGGCCACATGACAACAGCTTGATATTACTGGGTTTAACGAAAACAGGCCAACAACAGGCAGCTAAAAAAGTGATTTCTGGTTTACTTGAAGCAGCAAAACATTTTGAATACGACCGTTTGCCTGAACTATTCTGCGGTTATGACGCATCCGTTGGTAAACCTATTCCATATCCGGTTGCATGTTCCCCACAAGCGTGGGCAGCAGGAACACCGTTCATTTTTATTCAATCGTTACTTGGACTGTTCCCGAATGCGTTAGCTGGTGAAATTATTATCAATCCGATGCTTCTAGATGGAATGAATGAATTAAAGGTAGAAAATATCTCCATTGGTAATGGGAAGCTTTCTCTTCACCTTAAACGAAACAAAGATGGTATAGAACTAAATATTTTACGAAATACAACGGGCTTTTCAATTCGTCAGCTTGGGGAGTAAGAGAATTTTCTCTTCAAATAAAAATAAATGAAAGGGGTACTATTTTATGAAGAAAAAATGGTTAGCTACACTCGGTTTAGTGTCTTTGCTGTCTGGAGCTTTTTTTACAGGATGTTCTACTTCTGATGAAACAAATGGTGAAAAGTTGAAAGATGAACCAGTTGAAATCACATTAGCTGGTTGGGGAGCATCTCCTGAAGAGTCCGAACTTTTAAAAGAAGTTTTAGCCGACTTTGAAGCCAAACACCCAAACATTAAAGTCAAACATGAAGTCATTGCTGACCAATACATGGATGTGATTAAAACTCGTTTAATTGGTGGCGAAGGTCCAGATGTGTTCTACTTAGATGCATTTGAAGCACCGGCATTAATTGAAACAGGAGTGTTAGAACCACTTGATAAATACGTTACTGAAGACTTTGATGTCGAAGATTTTGAAAAACCATTGCTAGAAGCGTTCCAAAAAGACGGTAAAACTTACGGTTTCCCGAAAGACTATTCAACATTGGCATTATTCTATAACAAAAAAATGTTAGAAGAAGCAGGCGTTGACATTCCAAAAACATGGGATGAATTGATTGAAGTATCGAAAAAGTTAACAAAAGATTCTGATGTTTATGGCTTTGGGGTTGCTCCAGAACTTGCTCGACTTTACTTCATTGCCGAGTCTACCGGTGGAAAAGTGGTGAAAGATAACAAAGCAAACTTCGCTAGTCCTGAAGTGGTAAGTGCCCTTCAACCTATTATTGACCAACATTTGAAAGATAAAACTTCTGCTCGTCCACAAGATGTAGGGGCAAACTGGGGCGGTGAAATGTTCGGTCAAGGTAAAGCGGCCATGGTCATTGAAGGTAACTGGGCTATTCCTTATTTAGAGAATACATTCCCGAATTTAGAGTATGGAACAGCTGAAGTTCCGACCATTAATGGTAAAAAAGGAACTATGGCCTTCACGGTTGCATATGTCATGAACGCCGCTTCTGAAAAGAAAGAAGCAGCTTGGGAACTCATCTCTTACTTAACTGGTAAAGAAGGAATGGAAAAATGGACAAGTAAAGGTTTCGCGTTACCAACTCGTAAATCTGTAGCTGAAAAACTTGGATATGACAAAGATGAGCTTCGCGCTGCACTTGTAGCAGGTGCTCCTTATGCAACGGTTTGGTCAAACGGTACAAACTTACCGATTATTGTCAACAACTTTAATAACCAATTCATCAGTGCGTTCTTAGGGGAACAATCATTAGAAGATGCTTTAAAATCAGCGCAAGAACAAGCGAATAAAGAAATTAATAATTAATTGGCTTTTTACGGGAGAAGGGGGAAATCCCTTCTCTCATCCCATTCAAATCAGTAAGGTGTTTTGTAAAGATCTATTGATAGATCTTTAGAAAGTATCTTATTGATTGAAATACACCATTTATAGGGGGATGACAAAAGATGAAACGTCAATTTAGCAAAAAAGTGAGGGAAGCGAGTCAAGGGTACTTTTTTATGTCACCAACTATTTTTGTCTTGTCATTGTTTATTATTGGCCCCATTATTTATGCGATTTTTTTAGCGTTTCATAAGGTTCAACTATTAGGGAATGTAAGCTATGAATTTGTTGGTTTTCACAACTTTATGAACATATTTGATGATCAACGAGCACGGATTGCTCTATGGAACACCTTTAAATATGTCATTATCGTTGTGCCGACTCAGACGTTTCTTGCACTTGTCTTAGCTGCTACTTTAAATGCTGGATTAAAAGCTCAAAACTTTTTCCGCATTGTTTACTTTCTACCAACTTTAACCTCTTCGGCGGTACTTACGCTCATTTTTATGTGGATGTATAACCAGAATGGGTTAATCAATCATATTTTGAAATTTTTCCATTTACCTACATACAACTGGATTGGAGATCCTAAAGTAGCATTAACAGCTATTATGATTATGAACACTTGGTCAACAGCCCCTTTTTTCATGGTCATTTATTTAGCTGCCTTACAAGATATTCCGAAATCGTTATATGAAGCAGCTGAACTGGACGGCGCAAATGCGATTCAAAAGTTTTTCAAAATTACGGTACCAAATTTACGTCCAGTGACTTCCTTTGTTGTGATTATGGGGATTATCGGAACGTTTCAATTATTTGATCAGTCGTATATTTTTTCGGGAGGATCCGGTGGACCTAACAACTCGACGTTGACAGTGGTTTTATTAATATATCAATATGCTTTTAAAAGCTTAGGTACGATGGGATATGCCGCTGCTTTGTCTTTGCTATTAGCCATTGTTATTTTGATTGCAACAATCATTCAACGAAAACTCTCGAAAGAAGAGTCTATGTATTAAAGGAGGCACCAGTATGGGTGGATTTCGTTTAGGAAAAGCATTTTTATATACCATCCTGGTTATATATGCCATTGTGACGCTTATCCCATTTCTTTGGGCGTTATCTTCATCTTTTAAAACATTAGAAGAAATTGTGAGCGGTAGTATCAACTTTATTCCAAAGAATTTTACGTTGGAAAACTATATGACGGTCTTTGTTGAGCAACCGTTATTCCCACGTTGGTTATTAAATAGTCTAATCATTGCAGTCATCGGGACGTGCTTAAACTTGTTATTTAATTCCATGGCCGGATATGCGCTGGCTAGATTATCGTTTCCGGGTAAAAAATCGTGGTTTATAATCATTTTGGCCGTGTTAATGATTCCTGGCCAAGTCACGATGATTCCAAACTATTTAATTTTAAAACAATTAGGCTGGCTGAACAGTTATCAAGGGATGATTGTCCCAGCGATGGTCAATGCCACGTTTATTTTTATGATGCGCCAGTTTTTTGTCAACTTCCCAAAAGAATTAGAAGAAGCGGCTGCCATTGATGGATTATCACGCGTTGGGACGTTTTTTAGAGTTGTTTTACCATTGGCCAAACCAGCTTTAGCTGCTCAAGCCATCTTTGTGTTTATGTCGTTTTGGAACGATTTCATGCGTCCGCTCATCGTCTTATCTGACCCAGAGTTGTTCACACTTCCGCTAGGTTTGAACTCATTTAAAGGGCAGTATATTAGCTATTGGAACTATATAATGGCTGCGTCTATGATCTTTACCTTACCAGTATTGTTGCTTTATGTATTTTTTAATAAATACTTTAATAACGGAATTAAATATACCGGTGAAAAATAAGCATTTAAATTTTTCCTCTTTTCCGTTTGGGAAAGGGGATTTTTTTATCTTTATTTAAAATGATCAATATCACATAATGGTATTTACCTCTGTTTTTAAGCTCAAAAAAGGAAATGAAAGTGTAAAAACGTTTAAAGTACTTAAACACTTTTTAAATAAAGTACAAAAAATTTGAAAGCGGTGCATGCATAAATTTATTTAGTGCAAATCCGACATTTTTACTCGTCCAAAAAGAAGCTTTATTAAATATTGTCGCTTATTAAGGCGCATTTTATTAAATTTCTATTGATAAATGACTGCAATAATAGGATTTCATAAAAGTTTCTTGTACTCTTTCACCTACATAACTTTTGATCGAAAGGAAACACTGATAAAGAAACTATAAGAAAGAGGGGGTAGTTAAGATGAAACGATGGTTTTTGTTTAGTGTCATCATCTTTTCACTGTTCTATCCGCTGCAAGGGATCCATGCCGGAGAATATGAAAATGCAGAGATCATTCAAGTGTATAAAGAAGATGTAACCGGGGATGGAAAAAAAGATAAAATTACACTAAAGGGGATTCGCTTTGAACCGAATGCTGCTTTTTGGAAAGTTGTATGGGCAGAAATCGATTCTGCAACAGGTCAAACGTTCCGAATCAAGTATGAACCGGGTTATGATCCTGAAATTCAGTTTGTTGATTTGATTCATAACGGGGTTCCACAACTGTTTGAATCTTCAGCGACTGGAGGAAGCGGAGGGTTTTATACGTACAACCTCTCTTCATTGAAACAAGAAAAACAACAAGAAATCTCATTACCTACGCTTGTTGTGGAAGGAAGTTTTCAAGATAATTATCGAGCGGTCATTACGATTCTAGCTACGAAAGAAAGCTATCATCTCAATTTAACGGACCGTAAAAAGGATTATGATCGACTTGGTCTTTATTATAACGGAAAATTAAATGAGCCAACCGAATTAATGATTCCGCCGATTGCTTATTTCCAAGTTGTTCAGAGCATTGATGGAAAAGAAGGACCAGGATTACGCGGCTACCAACAAATAAGCGGAGCCTACCACGCCGATGCCATTGGAACCGTCCAATCTACGTGGTATTACGAAAATAACGAGTGGCAGTTACTTGACGTAACGTTTAATTCGTATGAAAAAAAGAAGAACTGAACGAATTGATGTGTCATATGTTATTGTAGGCCTTTACCTATGAAAGAGAAGGAGGGCTTACAATGGCAACATTCCATCCGGAAAAACTAACAACGACGATTGTTCCCCCTGCGACACCTCATTGGCCGATAGATGACCGAAAGTATACGTTGACCCATTCCGATAAAACTGGTCAACTCTTTTTAACAATTGGTCTTTCATATAACGAACAAGCGATTAACCAACAAATGCGCAATGAAGTGTTAGCCTATTGGTCCCGTACGTGTGGTGAGTACGAATTACGCGGACGAGTATATGTAAGCGAAGGAGAATTTGATGAAAATCTCTCCATGATTCGCTACCACATTTTTAAACGGGAACTCCCTCTTGCCTTAGCAGCAATTATCAATGGGGACAACAAGTTTTACACCTACTATCCTTGGCTTTTAGATGTTCCGATATATATTGAATTTATTTCTATTTATCCGCAGTTTCAACAATGTCTTTACCTCGGAACACCTAGACAATATTTACAAAAACGAATCGACTGATGTACAGGGAAGACCTGTACGTTTTTTATTTGGAAAAATGAATAGATTCATCATCTGGACGAACATACTAAAGTTGTGAATAAAGGGGGATGGCTATGTTTTTTAGAAAAAAATCAGTAAAAGCTCCATCATTTGAATACATACAACAGAAGCTCAATCATTCTCCTGATCTTATTTGTCGTGAGATATCAATAGACGATCAAATCATTCAGCTTATTTTTATGAATCCTATTGTTAATGAGGATACGGTGCAACGAGTTATTATCCCTTTTTTTAATAAACTTTCTCGGGAACAGATAAATATCTCATATATTCAAACTCATATACCAATTAAGGATATAAAACCAGTAAACGAAAATGTTATTGAATTACTTTTATCAGGTTTTTTGTATGTTTACTTAAAAAATACAAAAGAAGGATTATTACTAGAAATCTCCGATGGTAAGGAACGTTCGTTAGAAAAAGCAGAAACCGAATCATTAGTATTAGGTCCAAAAATTGCTTTTACTGAATCATTAAATACGAACTTAAATATGATTCGAAAATTGATTCGTGATGAACGGTTAATTACAGAGGAACTTACGATTGGAACACGTTCTAAAAGAAAAGTAAGGATTGTTTATCTTAAAGATATTGCTGATGAAGATAACGTTGAAACGGTAAAGCAACGGCTACAAGACATACATGTTGAAGATGTAATGGATAGTTCCGTATTGGCACAAATGATTGATGATAATTCTTTATCTATTTTTCCGCAATATTTATTAACGCAATTACCTGATCGTTTCGTTTATTCTATTTGCTCAGGAAGGATTGGCATCATCGTTGATCAAAGTCCAACTGCGATCATTTGTCCTTCTACGTTCTTAAGTTTTTTTGAATCCACCGAAGACATTTATATGAGATGGTTTTTAAGTTCTAGCTTACGTATGATGCGATTTATTGGTATGGTAATCTCTGTTTTTTTTACCCCCATTTATGTGGCAGCAGTAACGTTTCATAATGAAGTAATTCCTTCTAATTTATTAATTACCCTTGGCCAATCTAGAGTAGTCGTTCCTTTCCCCCCCTTATTGGAAGCTCTGCTTTTAGAAGTGATGATTGACCTTTTACGGGAAGCCGGTGCAAGACTTCCATCAAAAGTAGGGCAAACGATGGGGATTGTTGGAGGAATTGTTTTAGGACAAGCTACGGTTGAAGCAGGTTTAACAAGTAACATTTTAATTATTGTCGTCTCATTAAGTGCATTAGCCAACTTTACGTCACCTACCTATGAAATGGGGACAGCGCTCCGTATCTTACGATTTCCATTTTTGATTGCAGCAGGTTTTTGGGGATTTAACGGGATTATGTTGTGCTTTATTTTTTTATTAACTCATTTATTGAAATTAACATCTCTTGGAAGACCATATTTGTCACCGCTTTATCCATTTCGAAAAGATGATTTGAAATATTTTCTTTTCCGTTTACCGATTCCATATTATTACAAACGCGCTATTTCTAATCGACCATCTGACCGTTATCGCTGGTCAAAAATGAACAGAACTTGGGACGTTGATGAAGAGTAGGAGGGAGCTGTTTGGCCAAAAAAAAACATTCCGTCAATCACATAAACGCATTTTTAGTTTTTTATATTGTCCATACAACCCAAATGGGTATAGGAATTATTGGTGTTCCACGTATTCTCTATACAGAAACGAAACAAGACAGTTGGTTTGTCGTTCTTATTACAGGGATGATCATCTCTATATTAGTTTATGTAATTACTAAAACAAGCCGATATTTTCAAAATAAAGACTTATTTGATATTCACCTTCAATTAGCAGGGCCAATTGGAGGACGTTTATTAAATGTCATTTTCATCTGTTATTTTATTGGTGGTTATTATGCTGTCATGATGGGCTATATTGAAATATCAGTAACATGGGGGTATGAGGGATTATATGAATGGGTATGGGCTCTTGCATTAATTTTAGTAAGTATATATACCGTATTAGGAGGAATACGTATTATCGCAGGCATATGTTTTATCACATTTTTTATAACCGTATGGATTATATGTTCGATGATACCAGCCCTGGATCACATCATTTTAGATCGTATGAAACCAATTTTCCAAGCGTCTATACCTGAGTTGGCTAGAGGGGTATATCGATCAAGTTTTACCATGATTGGCTTTGAAGTTCTGTATTTTATTTATCCTTATATAAAAGAAAAACAAAAGATCTTTATGTACTCATTACTTGCTAACGGTTTTACAACATTTTTTGTATGTGCGTTTACTTTGTTAGCTATTCTGTATTTTAGCGGCGCGCAGCTTGAACGGACGATTTGGGCTGCGTTAAATATCATCAGTATCGTAAAATTACCATTTATAGAGCGGTTTGAATATGTGTTTATTTCCTTATGGATGTTTGTCATATTAACGAACTTATCTATTTTTTTATGGATTGCTTCTAAAGGTATTAAAAAAGTTCTTCAATTTAAGCAGAAATATAGTGTGTGGATAATTGGTGTCATTGTTTTTGTCATGAGTTTATTTTTAAATGACCGGACGGAACATAATCAGTTTATTGACTATGTAGGAATGAGTGGTTTTTACCTTTGGTTTTGTTACCCGATTATTCTCCTTTTTTGGAGTTGGATCCATGTAAAAAGGACACGAAGAGGGGAGGACAGCACTTGAAAATCTTCCTATTAGTTTTCAGCCTGTTTTTTCTAACAAGTTGTACATTGCCTAATCGACAGCTTGAAAAACAAGGAATCATGACGATCTCTGGATTTGATCTAAAAGATGGGGAAGGGGTAATTCTAACTGCTTCTTTTCTCCAGTTTGATCCTCATAAGCAAAAATCGTATTATGTAATTTCAGCAGAAGGAATAACGAGTAAAGATGCCAGGCAAGAAATGGAGAAAAAAACAAGCCATCATGTTTCATCCGGTCAATTGCGGGCGATTCTTTTTCAAAAAAAGCTTGCTGAAGAACAAGGGCTCATGTATTTACTCGATACGGTCCAACGTGATAGTAATATTGGGAGCTTAGTTCATGTGTTGATTGCAGAAGATTCAGCAGAAAACATCATTAATGCTAGTGAATTTGAGGATGCTCAAGATGTTGGAATATATATATACCGTATGATGGAAAAAATGAGAATAGATGAGTCCTTAACAAATACAAATCTTCATGACTTTATGTCTATTCTATACGAAGTAGGGATTGATCCTGCTGTTCCGGTTATTAAATATGAAGAAGGGGACCCACCATTCATTGATAAGACAGCAGTGTTTAGAAAAGATAAAGTCGTTGGGACAATTAGTCTAGATGAAACCATGTATATTAAATATTTACGAGTAAGCCATGATGGGTACGGAATGAAAACCATTGCGATTCCAATCGAAAAAATTGTTGATAAAGAAGAGATGAAGAAATATAACCACGATACTATACGCGTAAGCTTTTTACCGTCAGATTCTTTTTCAAAAATTGAAGTATTAGATAAACACCATTTTCTTTTGGAATTTGATATAAAAGGGAACATATATGAAATATCAGTAGAAATCCCATTAGATGCTAAAAAAATCAAAAAACTTGAAAAAGAAATCAATAAAGCAATGGAAAAGGAACTAAATGAATTATTAGCAAAGTTACAAAAAATGGGTTCTGATCCGTTTGGATTTGGTCGAAAATTAAAGTCAAAAAGGGAATACGCTAACTTGACAGAAAAAGAATGGTATGAAATGTATCCAAAAATAAGAATTGATACCGACATTAACGTTACGATTAAACAATATGGAACCGTGGATTGATGAAACGAATGGATGTAAAAAGTTTAATTATCAAAAAATATTCTCAAATTAAACTATATTTAGGAGGTGATTTGTAACTTATATTTGATTATTTATTTTGTAAATCAAGCTAGCTCAAGCGGTTATCGAAGTTCGAACAAGTAAATCGAATTTATTTTGATTAAAATTCATTTCAATTTTTTGTTTTGTCTCAAAACTTTAAGTATACTTTACATTTGAGACGGAATATTTCTTTTTTTATTCGACTTCCTATAATATATATTATGTCAACTAAAATTTAAAAAAATATAAATGTAGCTTTTATTTCATTATCTGTCATTACCCATTACCACCCTATTAGTGATATCAGAGTTAACAGATTTCACCTATAATAAACTGCGATGAACCATTTTTTTGGTGATATCATATGAAGACTTGAATATAAAATGATAAAATTAGTCTGTCTAAAAATACAGTAAAAACTGAATTCCTAGACAGACCTTAATAAAATTGAAAAATATATGCAGTTATTTAAATTATTAGATGGAATTTATTTTTGCTAATCCCCGATTGCAACTAAAATTTTATGCTTATTGAATATTGTAAGTTCACAAATCATTTTTAAAGAAATAGCAAACTCTAAAATATCGTTCATATCAAATTCATGTTCATAAAGACCATATTTGTTTCTAAAATCTAAAATTAAGTGTCTTAAGTCTTTATCAGATAGGTCTTTAATTAAACCAACACAAATACGAAATAATTCTAATACTTCCTCACTGTAATAATATTTATTATCATAAGGGTCTAGATTAGTTAACATATCTATATTTTCAGTAAATACATTTTTATTTAACGACAAAAACTCACGGATATTATCGTTAAAAATAACCCAAATATTCGATGATTCTAAGTCACCTCTATCTTTAAGTAACCCAAAAGTAATTCCCATAACTAACAATCACCTCTTAATATGGGTAAGCAGTTTTTACATTACCGTTAGGGCTTAAAACTACTTTAATTGAGTATAGAGGATTCCCTTATCGTTATATCCAACAACCTTGGAATATCTCTTAATAAAAATCATCCCTCCTCTTCCACCGGAATTAGGTATTATTATATCTGGCCTTCGTATAGTGTTGTGAATCTCATTTTTAATATTTATTCCGTATATATAACTTTTGTTCCTGGACCATGTACTTTAAGTATTTTTCATTTAATTACTTTGGTTAGATAATTCCCTATTTTTCCTATTTTAATAAAATTCCCAGCTACTGCCCAAGCCACTGCACTCCAAAGCTTATATCCACGCTTCCCTTCTGCATTTGCTTTTTTATAGGCTTGGTATCCGTCATATGTGGCCATGACAGCATTAAATACGAGCCATACCCAGTTTCCTTCGGGGTCCATATAACGGACGGGGTTTCCATGGGCATACGCA
>NZ_JBCNBW010000093.1:0-5455 GCF_050478865.1 Aeribacillus pallidus
TTCCGCGGGCAAGGTGCAAGCTGCTTCCCTCGCTGCGCTCAAGTTTAGGTCTTGCGGCTTCTTGTTCCCGCTGGAGTCGCCGCCTTTCGCTTCATATGAATAACTAGTTAAAAAGTCAACAATGAAATATAACATAGCCTTTTATTTAGAATCATGGATAAAACAAAGCATTTTGGTCATGCTATTTATTAAAGGAAAAAGTTGCTGTATTAGGTAGGGGTTGACCATGAAATGGCGTGATAAAATGCATCAAAAAAAAAAGCAACAAGACAGTATCAAAAAAGATAACAACCATGCAAAAAACGTTCTTTCTGAACGGCTCAATGAAAATATTACTTTTTTGATGGATGTATTTGAAGATTGTGCAGATATTGTCTTTCGTCCGTTTTCGATTGGAGGAGAAGTGGCTGCATGCCTCGTTTTCTTTGAAAACCTTGTCGATACGGCCAAAATGGATGAACATATTTTAGCACCGCTTATGCGAGAGACGAAAATTCGTAATGATAATACAGAGCGATTATTACTTGAAGTGATCTCGGTTGGGAATGTAGAAAAAGCAGATTTCTTAGAAGATTGCATTGAATGGATTATAAATGGCTATACTCTTCTATTGGTCAATGGTATGGTAAAAGGTTACGTCTTCCAATTAGCGAAATGGGAAACGCGAGCCATCGAAGACCCACCGGCAGAATCGGTCATTCGTGGTCCACGGGAAGGGTTTATCGAATCGATACATGTAAATACGTCCCTTATTAGACGGAAAGTGAAAAGTCCAAAGCTAAAAATGAGAAAGTACGTACTCGGGCGTTACACCCATACACAGGTCGTCATGGCGTATATTGAAGATCTTGTAGACGTAGATTTACTAGATGAAGTCGAAAATCGTTTAAAGCGGATTGATATAGACGGAGTGATTGAAAGTGGCTATTTAGAAGATTTTATTGAGGATAATACTTTTTCTCCGTTTCCACAAATTTTACATACGGAACGTCCGGATGTTGCTGCCGCAAGTTTACTTGAAGGACGGGTTGTTCTAATAGTTGATGGATCACCGTTTGTGTTAATTTTACCAATCACATTATTTTCCTTTCTTCAAGCACCAGAAGATTATTATCAACGGTCCATAATGAGTTCGTTAGTCCGGTTGCTTCGTGATTTCTTTTTTGGCATTGCCTTATTATTACCTTCGCTTTATGTTGCGATTTTAACCTATCATCAAGAAATGGTACCGACCACTTTATTACTACGCTTTGCTGGTGCTAGGGAACAGCTACCGTTTCCAGCTCTTGTGGAAGCGGTGATAATGGAACTTACTTTTGAAGCATTGCGAGAAGCTGGTTTGCGCTTACCGAAGCAAGCAGGTGCAGCAGTTAGTATCGTCGGGGCATTAGTTGTGGGAGAAGCGGCTGTTTCTGCAGGACTTGTTTCTTCACCAATGGTTATGGTAGTTGCGATTACGGGAATCGCATCATTTACGATTCCTCGATTCTCACTCGCCATTTCTCTTCGAATGCTACGATTTCCAATGATTTTTTTAGCTGGAACGTTAGGGCTTGTGGGAATTATGTTAGGCATTATCGTAATTGTCGTGCATTTATGTGGGTTACGTTCATTTGGTGTACCATACCTTTCACCGTTAGCCCCATATAAACCACACGAGTTAAAAGATACATTGATTAGAGCCCCGTGGTGGAGCTTACGGAAGCGTCCTCATTTTACAGGTCGATATAACTCAACACGGACGGGGAATAGCAAAAAAACAAATTCAAACAACATGCGTGACTAAAGGAGGGATAACGATGCTGGAAAAAGGAAAAATATCAGCCTTACAAATGGCGTTAATTTTACATCCGACGGTTATTGCTACTGGTATATTAATCGTTCCAGCCATTGCCGGCAAACATGCGGGGCGTGACTTATGGTTAACCCCGTTTATAGCCTGTGTTGCCGGATTTTTTGCCTTTTGGATAGCCTACACCCTTCATAAAATGTATCCTGGAAAAACCGTAATGGAATATAGTGAAATTATTTTGGGAAAATGGTTAGGAAAAATCGTTTCTTTCTGTTTGTTGTTTTATTATATCGATAATTTAGGGATCGTCGTCCGGGAATATGCGGATTTTATTACGGGAGGTTTTTTGCCGAAAACTCCTTTATACATTATTAGTGGCTCAATACTCATTGTCTGTGCGCTTGCAGTATACAGTGGGATTGAGGTAATTGCCCGGGCCACTCAAGTTTTTTTTCCGGCAACAATTATCCTATTAGTCGGTGTATTTATTTTTTTAATACCTGAATTTGAATTAAACAACATGTTTCCTATTTTAGAAAAAGGAATTGGGCCTGTTTTTAAAGGTTCGGTAGTTTTTTTCGGATGGTTTAGTGAGTTTTTTTTAGCAGCGTTTTTATTACCATTTGTTACTGATAAAGAAAATGTAAGGAAATGGGGGAATCTATCGGTTGTATCCGTATTGTTTGCGATGATAATCACAAATTTTACAGGACTTTTCCTTTTTGGCGAATCAGTGGAGAAACTTATGTACCCCATTTTAACCGCGGCAAAATATATTAGCGTAGCGGACTTTATTGATCATATCGAAGTCCTATTTGCTATGATTTGGGTTGCTGGAATCTTTATGAAAACCTCTTTTATCTTTTATGCAGCAGCTATGGCTACCGCACAATGGCTTGAACTATCTGATTATAGATCACTTGTTTTTCCGCTGGCATTCGTTGGCGTTGTTTGGTCTATTTGGACAACCCCAAATATATCGCATTTTACTCATTTTTTAGGGACGATTGGCCCTTTTTATTTTATATCCGTCAATCTAGCAATTCCAACTTTTTTGCTTTTCATAGCGTTAATTAAACGGAGTATAAATAAAGGAAAGGGTGGACAGGTGCATGGGTAAAGTCGGTCTTATTAGTCTTCTTTATCTTTCATTGTGCTTGGTCCTTTCTGGATGCTGGGATCGTAAAGAAGTAAATGACTTGGCCATCATTGTTGGGGCAGCGATTGACGAGGGAAAGGAAGACCCCATTTTGTTATCATTATTATTTATGGTTACCAGTGGCGGTACAGCAGGTTCATCTATGGGGTCTCAATCGAATGAAACGCAGCAACAAGAAGTTCTCATGTCGGTAGAAGGTAAAACAATTGCCGATGCAGTATCAAAAATGCAAGAAAAATTGTCGCGTAGAATTTTTTGGGGACATAATCGGGTCATCATTTTTGGTGAGAAACTAGCGAAAAAAGGTATAAAAGAGCATATTGATTTTTTTGTCCGCCATCCAGAAACACGACTTCGGGCTTTTACGTTTATTTCGAAAGGAGAGGGCCATACCTTATTGGAAACGGAACCCGTTTTAGAAGAAAGTCGGGCGGAAATGCTGCGTGAACTAATGGAACTTGATATCGCAATTAAAGTACCAATAAAAGAATTAATGTCTCTATTAAGTAAAGAAGGAGAAAATGCGGTTATTCCGTGGATTGAAACAGCAGAACTGACACCGGAAAAACCAGAGAAAGGCTATCGATTAAATGGACTCGCTGTTATTTCTAATGGAAAAATGATAGATAAACTTACACAAAAAGAATCCCGTGGATTAATGTGGATTCAGGATAAAATTGAACAAGCAACGATTACTGTTCAGCCAAACGAAGAAGAAAAACCCGTTACGATGATTCATTTACATGCGAAAACAGATTTGAAAGCGAAAGTAGAAAACGGGGAACCAATCGTATATTTGAAGATTCATACAGAGGACGATGTTTTGCAAAATGCCTCAAAAATCAACTTATTAGATGAAAAGGCAGTAAAAGCTCTTGAAAAGCAAGTAGCACAAGAAATTTCGTCTTATATTGATTTAGTTTTAAATCGGGTTCAAAAAGAATTACAAGTGGATGCGTTAGGTTTTTCCGATGCTTTTTTACGAGCTGATCCGAAATGGTGGAAAAGTGTAGAAAAAGAATGGGACGAAATTTTTCCTACTATTAAAGTAGAAAAAGATATAATTGTGTTTGTTCGCCGTCAAGGAATGGTGACCGAACCGTCTGGTATTCCAAAAGAAGAACTGAAAGAGAAGTGATGATTAATGTTTGTGAAGGTCGGAGCTACCATTGCGATGATGGTTCTTTCTTATTTCATTGTATACGTTTCATGGAAACCATTAAAGAAAAAGCAGAAAAAAGAGAAAGTAGCGGTAGTAGGGATTACCTTATTTGGACTTGTATCTGGAATTTGGCTTCTTTATGATCCTAATCTACCAAGTCCGACGAGAATAATTGAGCTGATTTTTGATCCTATAAGATATCTACTTGAGTAATATCTTTTCAAAAAGGGATGACTCCTTTTATAGGAATCATCCCTTTTTAAATTATGATCTTCTTCTTTTTCTTCCTAATCCTATGGCATTTTCAATCTTCTTCAGCATTTTATTGGCTACTTTGTTCGCTTTTTCTGCCCCTTGGTCAAGAATGTCGTCAAGCTCTTCTGAATCAATCAGCTCATAATAACGTTCTTGAATAGGAGTTAAGGCGTTAACGACCACTTCGGCTAAATCTGCCTTAAATTCACCGTAACCTTTTCCTTCATATTTCCGTTCGAGTTCTTCGATTGGTGTGTCAGCTAAAATCGAATAAATGGATAGCAAGTTAGAGATGCCTGGTTTGTTTTCTTTGTCGTAACGGACAACTCCTTCCGAATCCGTTACCGCACTTTTAATTTTCTTTTCAATTTGTTTCGGCTCATCTAACAACGTAATGAACGCTTTTTGGTTCGGATCGGATTTACTCATTTTTTTCGTTGGATCTTGTAAGGACATAATCCGGGCACCGACTTTTGGAATCCGTACTTCTGGAATTGTAAAAATTTCATTATATCGCTTATTAAATCGTTCTGCTAAATCACGCGTTAATTCTAAATGTTGTTTTTGGTCTTCCCCAACAGGAACAAGGTCCGTACCGTAAAGAAGAATGTCAGCTGCCATTAAAGGTGGATAAGTAAGTAATCCAGCTGATACCGCTTCTTTTCCAGCGGACTTGTCTTTAAATTGAGTCATGCGCTCTAATTCACCAATGTAAGAAATACATTGTAAAATCCATCCTGCTTGCGCATGTGCAGGAACTTCTGATTGAATAAACAAGGTCGCTTTGTTCGGATCAATGCCGACAGCCAAATAGAGAGCTGCAAGACTTCGAATGTTTTTTCGTAATTCCAGCCGATCTTGCGGAACTGTAATGGCATGCTGGTCGACGATACAGAAGTAACAATTGTATTCGTCTTGAAGTTCGACAAATTGCTTTAAGGCTCCGATGTAATTCCCAAGCGTAATGGTACCGCTCGGTTGAATACCTGAAAAAATTGTCTTCATTATAAATCCTCCTTTACTTTTTATAAATAAAGGCTCTGTTAATCGATACTGTTGATATTTAACATTACGCTTGTGGCGGACG
>NZ_JBCNBW010000094.1:0-2911 GCF_050478865.1 Aeribacillus pallidus
CAAGTAAGGGTCTTGCCTGGCTTCTTGTACCCGCTGGAGTCGCCGCCGTGTGAATAATTTGCTAAAAATCAACAATGACATTTAACATAGCCTAAATAAAAAAACCATTCATCCCCAATTAGGGACGAATGGTATATCCGCGGTGCCACCCTAAGTGCCATAAAAGGCCACTCAACTCCCAGTATCATACAACTGGGTACCTTTTTAACGTCAGGTCCACGCTAAAGAATACTAAGAATCGTCCGTTCTTCTTTAGGGCTCGAAAGGCCATTCCATTTGGACGGTAGTTTGTTTCCACCAACCACAAACTCTCTGAAGTACCGCTCCCAAATGTACTCTTCTTTCTCATCGCCTATCACAAATATCGATTTGTGCAACTAATTATATGACATGTAAAAAAGTGAATCAAGTGGGAACGATTAATTATAGTAAAAATAAAGTGCTCCGATCATGACAAAAAGAATCAAAATCCCTGTTAATAAAAAAGGAAGGTAATTAACCGTCACCAGTTCTGATAGTTTTCTCATCTCTTCTACTTCTTCTTTTGATAAAGTTCTCCCGTTAACGCTAAATACACGGCGAAAACCATATACGGTTAAGTCGAGAAATCCGCTACTCATTAAAAAGATCGATAAAGCAATAAAGAAGAATAATCCACCGATTAGAAACGAAACATTGATATAGTCAATTAATGGAATAGAATTTGTACGAATGAGTACTAAAAGAATAATAACAATTTGTGAGATAGAGAACATGGTTGCTACCTTCTTCCACACTATGGTTAACCCTCCTAAATAATCATACAAGAAATGATATTTTTTTAGTAGAAAATATGATAACATAATGTATAAATAATAAATTTATTGTATAAATATTATAATCATGCAAACTTATTCTTCCTTCAAATTAATTAAGAATAATTATACTGATAACACAATTATATGGTATTTGTATCCTCATAATTTTAACAGAAAATACTCTAACATCCAATTATATCATGTGTTTGTCGCGTTTAGTGATAAAATTTTGTTTCATTTGTGTTAATTTTTTTAATAAAAAATAATGTACAAATTCTAAAAAATATGTATAATAGTCAATGTAGCGATTTTTCAGAAAAATAAAAAAGGGAGGTCTACTAGTGAGAAACTCTAAGTTTTTATTGTTCTTGAGTTTCACCCTTGTTCTAAGCATGTTTTTAGCAGCATGCTCTGGCGGTAGCAACCAAACCGATCAAGGACAAGGTAATGAACCTCAAGATGAACCAAAAGAAGATGTGAAACAAGTTCTTAACTTAATTGAAAGCGCTGAAATTCCAACTATGGACAGCGTAAAAGGTACAGACGCTGTTGCCTTCAACGTCATGAACAACGTATTTGAAGGTCTTTACCGTCTTGGACAAGACAATGAACCTGTCTTGGGTGTTGCGGCTGAAGAGCCACAAGTGAGCGAAGACGGTACAGTGTATACGTTCAAAATCCGCGACGATGCGAAATGGTCTGACGGATCTAACGTAACTGCTCACGACTTCGTATTCGCATGGCGCCGTGCGGTGGACCCTAATGTTGGTTCTGAGTACGGTCCATACATGATGAATGGTGTTATTAAAAACGCTGATAAAGTATCTGCTGGTGAATTACCTTTAGAAGAACTTGGCGTTAAAGCACTTGATGACAAAACGCTAGAAGTTACGCTTGAGCGTCCAGTTCCTTACTTCAAATCTCTAATGACATTCCCAACATTCTATCCACAAAAAGAAGAATTCGTTACTGAGAAAGGCGACCAATACGCTTCTAACAGCGATAACTTACTATATAACGGTCCATTCGTATTAACTGACTGGAACGGAACAGGTCTTTCTTGGAAAATGGTGAAAAACGAACAATATTGGGACAAAGACACAGTTAAACTTGAAGAAATTAACGTAAACGTTGTTAAAGAAACAAGTACGGCTGTTAACCTTTATGAAACTGGTGAAATCGACCGTGTAGGATTAAGCGGTGAATTTGCACTGCAATATAAAGGTCATGAAGAATACCAAACGTACTTAGAGCCAGTAATTTTCTGGTTTAAATTTAACCAAAAGAACGAAGCTCTTGCGAACGTAAACATTCGTAAAGCGATTTCTATGGCAATTGACCGTCAAGCGATGGTTGACAACATTTTAGCAAACGGATCTGTGGTAGCAAACTACGCTGTACCAAAAGATTTCGTATTCCATAACGGTAAAGACTTCCGTGATGGAAACGGCGACTTACTTGCTTATGACCCTGAAAAAGCCAAAGAATACTGGCAAAAAGGTTTAGAAGAGCTTGGTAAAACTGAACTTGAGTTAGAAATTCTTGGTGGCGACACTGAGCTATCTAAGAAAATGGACGAATTCTTCAAAGACCAACTGGAAAAAACACTTCCAGGTCTTACAATTAAGCTAAAAGAAGTTCCATTCAAAATTCGTCTTGACCTAGATACGAAAGAAGAGTATGACATCCAAGTGGCTGGTTGGGGTCCTGACTATCAAGATCCAATGACATTCTCCGACCTTTGGGTAACTGACGGTGGAAATAACCATATGAATTACTCTAACCCTAAATACGATGAGTTAATTGAAGCAGCGAAGACAACGCTTGCAACGGATTTAGATGCACGTTGGGAAGCTCTTCAAGAAGCTGAGCGCATCCTTATGGAAGACGCAGCCATCGGTCCTCTTTACCAACGTGGTGTAGCGGTACTTCAAAAACCATATGTTAAAGGATTGGTTGTACACCCATTCGGAGCTGACTTTAGCTACAAGTGGGCATACATCGAGAAATAATATAAGCTTTATGGGGATGAAAAGAGAGTATATTCCGATATACTCTCTTTTTCCCTGTAAGGAAATTGTCGAATATTGAAGAATTTTGGCTCTATACTAAAT
>NZ_JBCNBW010000095.1:0-745 GCF_050478865.1 Aeribacillus pallidus
CCAAGAGATTTCGAGAGTTCTACCATCGCATCAAATAACAAGTTATTCGGTCTTAAAGGGAGGTATTCTGTTTTGGAGGCACCTAAATGATAATGGGCATATTCCTTGCCAATCAATAAAATGATACCAGCAATAATTTGCTCCTTATATTTTGCAATTAGAAGGTATGTTTTACTGAGCATGGTTTCATCCATTTGGCGGTAAAAATAGGATTTATCAAAATAGTAATAGCTTGAGGCATTGTTACGATCCATCGTTTCATAATATAAATCCCTAAAAACTTCTATATCATCTTTATTCTTTGAAACCAATGCTTGAACTCCTTCTTTATTGGCTTTTTTAATATTTCTTTTATTGTTAGATGCGTAATTTTTTCTAATTTCTTCTAATGGAAGAGTCAAGTTTACTGCTGTTGTTTTTCGGATATAATCTACAGTCATTACATCCTTCATATATTCATGATTTTTCAGTAAAGGATGAAATCTAATGGTTTCAGTAATGATGTTATGATCGATACAATCCCTCTTAAATTGGCTGTAGAATGGTGTAATGACACTTCGATCCCCATCTAATACCGGACCACCATAACCGTATGGAGTTACGATATCATAATATCCTTCCTTTAAGGGAATCTTTCGTTTAATAAATGGATAAAATACTTTTCCGTCCTTATATTCATAATAAACGGCTTCCGGTACCCCATCTTCTACATCAGCAAATAAATGGACGTATTCCTTTGAATAAT
>NZ_JBCNBW010000096.1:0-629 GCF_050478865.1 Aeribacillus pallidus
GGGTTTCCATGGGCATACGCATATTGGTTTAATGATTTCGGGTCATCATCAAATCCATGGAATTTGTCTCGTGTTAAGAGTCTTCCTGTATCGGCATCATAATATCTTGCCATTAAGTAATAGAGACCCGTTGCTTCATCATAACGATACGGATTTTCGGATGCCAGTGTTCCACTTTGTGAGAGGATATTTCCCCATGCGTCGTATTTATAATCAGCGACTATGGTTCCGTTGCTATCGGTTAATGCCGTTACGTCACCGTGTCCATTCACATGATAATGGTACGTTACACCATTTTTCGTCATCGTTAGCGGTTGACTGTTATCATCCCATGTATATTCAACGATGATGTTGTTGTTTTCGTCTGTTTCATACAACAATCGAATCGAGTCGCCGTCATAGTGGTAATAAGTCGTTCCAGATGATGTTGTTTTACTGATCCTTCTTCCTTGATGGTCATACGTATAGGTTGCAATGGTTGTATTGGATGTGTCCTTCACTTCCACAAGACGGTTGTCATCATTATAAATAAAGGTATACTCGCCATTATCAATTAAGTTCCCATTGACATCATACGTGTATGCTTGTCCGTCTACTGCTGTTAATTGATTGGCTGCGTCATACGTATA
>NZ_JBCNBW010000097.1:0-356 GCF_050478865.1 Aeribacillus pallidus
TCCAAGGAAAATTTGACGACCTTTCCCCGGTTGAATTCGAGAAAAGGTCGTAGCTTATCAAATGTGAGGCGAATGTAAATATAAAAATAATAGTTATGTTAAAAACAAAGAAATTAATTAGATTCAAATATTTTTGATATCTGTACATAGTCTGGCAAGTGGCTTGAGAGCGAGGTGACACTTAAATAACGTTCATCTTTTGTTATAAATTCTAAATAATTCGCATCATGACCTACATTAATATATAAATTGGAGTTATCCATATCCAACTCGGCAACTACGTTAGGATTGTCTTCTTTATAAATCCTAAAATGAACTTTGGGTGAATCAGTAATGATAAACGGATCTATCCATGT
>NZ_JBCNBW010000098.1:0-5343 GCF_050478865.1 Aeribacillus pallidus
TGTCAAAGACAAACGTAAAGTAGCAGCGTTCTACTTAAACGAAAAAACAAACAAGTGGGAATACGTTGGTGGAACGTATAACAACGGAGCGGTAACCTTCAAAACCAACCACTTCTCCAAATATGCCGTTCTTGCATTAGACAAAACGTTTACTGATGTAAAATCTCACTGGGCAAAAGACGAAATTGAAGTCCTTGCCTCTCGCCTCATCACAAGCGGAAAAACAGCCACCACGTTCGCACCAGGACAAAAGCTCACTCGTGCAGAGTTTGCGGTCCTATTAGTACGAGCGCTCAATATTCCGCTTGATGAGTACAAAGGCATCTTCCCAGATGTGACGGAGAAAAAAGCATGGGCCGTTCAACACGTTGAAGCTGCTTATCGTACAGGCATCATCAAGGGTGACTTAAAAGGATACTTCAACCCAGATGAAGAAATCACACGCGAACAAATGGCCGCGATGATTGTCCGCGCCATTGACTACAAACAACCAGAACTATTAACCGGCTTAAAGCTTGACCGTCCATTTGCCGACCAAGCAAGAGTCAACGACTACGCCCAAACAGCTGTCCTCCAAGCAGCAGCACTCGGCATCATCAAAGGACGTGCTGGCAACATCTTCGATCCAAAAGCCGACACCACCCGTGCCGAAGCAGCCGTCATGTTGTACCGGTTACTTGATAAGTTAGGAGAGTTTTAATCTCTCGAAACCCTAAAAGGGCTGTCCCTAACCATATGGACAGCCCTTTTAAATTATAAGTATAAAACTCGAAATTATGGTATTATTATAAATTTTATAAAATATTTAGTAAAAAAGTGTTGGAAAAAATGATTAGTATATGGTAAAAATATACTTGGTAATATTTACTTAAAAATAAAGAAAAAGGAGTGAATTTATTTGGGTCAATCGAAGTATATGAAATTTGTCATTATTATGCTTTTATTATTTAGCATGATTTCCTCTAATCTTTCCACCCTCCATGTTCAAGCAAATTCCAACACAGATCATTTCACCCTAACGAACTTACCTGATAAAATGACAGCGGAATTTGAAGTGGCAATAGTAAAGAGTAATGAAGAAGAGTGGTGGAACCATTTTTTACATCCTCATAGTATACTAGAAGATTTAAAAGCTATTCACCCAGAAAAATCATATACTTTAAGTATTTTTTTTAAATTACTTGATGCTCACGGCAAGTTTGTTGGCTATTACCATGAAGTTAGAGAATTTAAAGGTGATGAGCTACATCAACCGTATACTTTCCAATATAAAAGTGACTCAGTAAAAATTTCATTATTAACATCATCTACCGATTTTGTAAATAGTAGATATTTTGTGTTAGATGTGGAGAACAAATTACAGGTACCAATTTATGCAGATAATCCAAATAGTGAAGTATATTTAGAACCTAATAGAGAATATAAAATATTTTTTGAAGGTATTAATAGCAATGGAGAATATTATTACGTTGGTAAAACGTTTACTTTTACAAATGATCAGAAAGTTTCATTGTTTGATGTAAATGTGAATGCAAGGGAATTTGATATAGAAGGTCATAATGAACAACGGATTAGTTCTTTTTCGCTTGAAACACTTGAATCTAAC
Source organism: Aeribacillus pallidus (assembly GCF_050478865.1). Classification (NCBI taxonomy): domain Bacteria; kingdom Bacillati; phylum Bacillota; class Bacilli; order Caryophanales; family Bacillaceae; genus Aeribacillus; species Aeribacillus pallidus. The sequence goes on from NZ_JBCNBW010000098.1 coordinate 1,607, forward strand.
GTATGGTATGGTTTTAGTGTATATAACTTTAAAGGGAAGTTTTCAAAATTAATTACAAACGTTGAAAAAGCGTCTTTATCCTTTACTGAACAATATGAAGATAACGTTTATTATTTATGGAGAATGGAATTAAACAAAGACCTATCTAGCATTACTCTTCCGGATCACGAAATTGACGAAATAGATATGGAAATAAAATCTAGCTATGCAGATCCTGATGATAATTTCTATTATATATTTGCTGAAACAAAAATTATTAGTAATGGTTTTCGGTTAGAACACATCTATCCTGAAAAAGGGGTTATCGTTGTTAGCGATCAAGAGGGGAATATTATTTTTGAGGAAGAAGAATCTTTCTTTAATTATATTTCTACAAAACTAGCAAATTTAAAACAAGGAAAATACACCCTCACCTTAAAGTTTCCTTTTCATGGTGAAACAAAGGAAATTAGTGATACGTTTGAAGTCAAACAAGATTTAAGTGAAGTCAACGTCCAAGATGTCACATTTTTGCTAGTGGATCAAAATGACCAACCAATTCAAGAAAATCTTTACGTACGAATAACAGACGACCAGCATTATTTTTATGGAAAACAAACTAAAAAAGGTGAAAACGGAGCTACACTAACGGTTCCGAACATGTACCCTGGAGTTTACAACGTTTTTATTCAAGGAAAAGGGATTTATTTAGATACGAACTTAACAATTGAAGTTCCGGATGAAGAGATTGATTATTCTGCGGATCCAATTAAACTACCTGTGAAAACAATCCCTGGTGTAGAAATTGCAGATGTAACCCTCAATGTTAATGGTATATTACCTGAAGATTCATTGGTGATAGACAACGTATATTTATACAGTCCTTCTCAAGAGTTTTGGTACCATACATCAAATGAAAACGTTGTAGATGGAAAAATTGTATTAAGTGGTTTAATTGCAGCTGATGACTATTTCCTTTCTATCAATAAAGAGGGGTATATCCATTACTATCAACATTCGGTACAAATTAAAGCAAACGAAGAAAACGTAATTGATGTGGAATTAGAAAAAGGCCGGAATATAACAGGTCAACTGATTGCACCATCTGGTTCAACGTTAATCGAACCATACGTATATGCTATGGATTCCGAATTTAACTATTATGGAGCAAAAGTTCAATCCGATGGCTCCTTTACTGTATTCAGTGTACCTGTTAATGAAGCGGTCAAGTTGTACATTGAAGCGAAAAATGCACAGAAAATGGTTATGGATGTTGAACGAGATCAACAAGATGTGGGTACGATCCAATTAAAACAAGATGTTGCTTACCAAGGAACGGTCGTAAATGAAAACAATGAGCCACTAAGTGGAGCCTATGTATATGTGTATCAAAATGATCAATATATCTCGTTCACACGAACTGACCAAAATGGACAATTTTCTATTCGAGGACTAGACGCTGACACATCTTATACGTATGAAATTAACCATTGGGATTATCCGATACAACAATTTGAAGCAAAATTAAACGGTACGTATCAATTAAAGCAATTGGCAACTGGGGATTTTACTGGTGAAGGAAACGAACTTATTTCATCAGCAGATACAGTTGTACAAGGAAAGAATGTCAAGTACCGTATAAAATACCAAAATAATGGTAATGGTCAGGTTGATAACGCTATCATCAAGATTTCCCTAGACGACGCTCTTACATTGTCAACAAATAAAGGCATCTTAAATGGAAAAGAAGTAACATTACAACAAAATGGGCAAACTGTGATAGTTGATCTCGGAACGGTAAAAGACGGAGAAAATGGATCCTTATTAATTGAGGCTACCTTAAATAAAACGGAAAAAGACGTTATCTTTTCTACCGCTGAGATCGTTAATAAAGACGAAAAACGTTTGAGCGAATTATTGTCCGCATCAACAATAGTTTTAAACGGTACGATTAACGCTCCTTCAAAAGTATCAACCAAAAAAGTAAAAATATATGGAAGCGCTAAACCTGGAACCAATGTGGAAGTATACGTGAATGGAGTATTGGCTGAACAAGCGACATCTAATTATCGTTATTGGTATGGTGAAGTGGAATTACCAATTAAGAACATTGACGAAGCTGAGACATTCCAAGTAACTGCAAAAATTATTGATAAAAACGAATCGTTTACAACAGCCCCTGTAACAATTGAATACACACCAGATTTACCTCAAATCACGGATGTAAAAGTATCTGCAGGGTGGAACGGAGAAGTTTCTTTAAATCCAGACACAAATGTGGCAACGTTTGCTATTGTAGAAACAACTCCACTTGACACAACGGTGACGTTCAACAAAGAAGTACTGAAAGCGTCTATTCGTTTCTTAGGTAAAGATTATGAAATGACTAACCAAGGAAACAATACGTATTTCTTTGATGGGGAAAAGCTAGGAAAATGGCGTTCTTCTGGTGAACAATTATTCGAATTAGTAGTTGAAACAAGTAGTGGGGAATTCGTTGTTCCACTTATGGAAGTTCTAGTATTAATTGACCCATCTGGTTATGTGTTTGAAGGAAGTATGGATAATCGACTTGAAGGGGTTCAAGCAATTGTACAAGAAAAACTAGATGGAACTTGGCTAGATTGGGATGCAGCCAAATACGGACAAATTAATCCACAAATAACTGATGAACAAGGTCGATACGGATGGGACGTTTTAGCTGGTGAGTGGAGAGTTAAGTTCACTAAGGAAGGCTATGAAGACTATATTTCACGTGTGGTAACGGTGCCACCACCAGAAACAGAATTAAATGTCCCGATGGTAAGAAAAGGGTATCCAGTAGTCGAATCAGTCACACCAAGTAATAACTCAACAGACGTGAAAATCGATACTACGATTACCGTGAAATTTGACCGATTAATGAATCAAGAAAACATGGAGCAACTTATTCAACTGTTCGAAGTTGGAACAAATGGTCAAGAAACAGTAGTAGATGTAGAATTTACATTCGAAAACTATAAAGGTTATAAAGAGGTTCCTGCTGACAAGACAGGAGCAGAAGATAGTAATGGGCAAAGTGGTTGGTTCGAAGAAGATCCAACAAAACGATTATCCAAAACAGTTGTTCTAAAACCGAAAACTACCCTAAAAGAAAGCCAAAACTATAAACTTGTGGTCAGTAAAGACTTAGTAGATTATGCTGGAAAATCACTTGATTCGAACAAAGACCAAACGATTAAAGACGAATCAGACTTTGTAGTGACATTCAAAACGGAATCTTCATCTAGTGAAAACGGTTCATCGGATCCGATAGGTGACACAGGTGGAGGTGCCCCAGTAACACCATCCCCAAGTACGGTCGTTTGGGTAAATGAATCAGACATCAAACAGGCAATAACAGATAAAGATAAGGTGACATTATCTTATCCATCAAATGATGAGCTTGAATTAAAAGTTTCTCCTGCTGTTCTCAGTATGGTAGGTGAAGACCAAAAAGGTCTAACTGTACAAACAAAAGAAATTACTTTAGATCTCCCATCTTCAGTGGTGAAACAATTAGCCGAAGAAGCGACTGGAACAATTACCTTAAAAGTAGTTCCGAAAAATCAAAGTAGTACACCAAAAGTCGACACCTCACAAACTTTCTTGTCAGACGTTTATGACTTTACCATTTCTGTTGAGAAAAATGGTAAGGTAGAGGCGCTAACTACCTTTGTAGAGCCAGTAACGATTAAAATGAATGTTGATTCAAAAGGTGTCAAAGACAAACGTAAAGT
>NZ_JBCNBW010000099.1:0-3231 GCF_050478865.1 Aeribacillus pallidus
CTCCAAAACAGAATACCTCCCGCTAAGACCGAATAACTTGTTATTTGATGCGATGGTAGAACTCTCGAAATCTCTTGGACTAAAAGCTCTTCATTTAGGCGGCGGATACCAGGAGAATGATAGTCTTTTTAAATTTAAGTCATTATTTACAAACAATAATCACTTTAATTATTACATTGGTAAAAACATCCTAAACGATAAAATTTATCATGAGTTATCCCAAAGCGTCATGAATCATTTTTCGTTCAACAGTAGTAGCGATTTTTTCCCTCTCTATAGAAGAAAAAATTAATTTTTTTCTATTATTTCCTCAGCTATTTTTTTAGAAGGAGTTCTAATCTCCTTTTCCATTCATTTTTCCGCAATTTCCCTCATTCAAAGGTACAAACTTTTTTTCCTCACTAACATAATGTAAATGGTAGATAGAAAACTTATCTATAGATTTTCTCGAAAGGAGGTATGAAAGGATAAAAGATGATAAAAACATTGAATATGATCTTTTTGTCCCTTTTTTTATTTTTTTTACCACTACATGCTTATGCACAACCCCTCAAACGAGATTTACCTAATGACATTTTACGGAACGGGTCAAGAGGTGAAGGGGTAAAAATCTTACAACAAGCTCTTAATGATATAGGATATTCTCTTAAAGTAGATGGTATATATGGGAATCTTACGGAATCGGCCGTAAAAGACTTTCAGAAACAGAACCATCTAACGATTGATGGAATCTACGGACCTATGACAAAAAGAGCACTTGAGAAAAAACTAGCAGAAGGGGGAACAGATCCCAATCATCCTTCCTATCAAATTGTAGCGAAAGGGTTAAATATTCCATGGTCATTGGATATTTATAAAGGTACCTTCTATGTAACAGAAAGGTCAGGAAATCTAGTTACCATTAAGGATGGAAAAGTAGTTCGCCACCCGATGAGACTATCGAAGCCGATAAAAGTTTATGGAGAAGGTGGCCTGTTAGGTTTTGTATTGGATCCTAATTTTGGGACAAACCAAACCGCCTATTTATATCACACGTATGAAGCTCAAGGGAAAATCTATAACCGCGTGATTTCAGTAAAATTAAGTGGTTCATCATGGATTGAACAAAAAGAATTAGTAGCAGGAATTCCTGGTGGACGAACACATAATGGCGGAAGAATCGCCATCGGTCCAGATAAAAAACTTTATGTCACGACTGGAGAAGCTGGAGTTCCAGCACTCGCCCAGGATGTAAAAAGCCTTGCCGGTAAAATTTTACGAATGAATCTTGATGGAACGATTCCTATTGATAATCCGTTTCCCGACTCATATATCTATTCCTATGGTCATCGAAACCCACAGGGCTTAACCTGGGATCAAGGTGGACAATTATATAGTTCCGAACATGGCCCTTCTGGAGAAAACGGCTGGCGGGCACATGATGAAATAAATAAAATTTTACCAGGGAAAAATTATGGATGGCCTTTGATTATTGGAAATCAAAAGAAAGACGGTATGGAAAGCCCTCTATTCCAATCTGGTAATAGTACATGGGCTCCTTCAGGACTGGCATATTATAACGGTGCTCTTTATGTCGCAGGTCTAAAAGGTGCTCAAATTCGCAAGTTCAATCTTTCTAACAAACAAGAGACCGTCGTTTTAAGTGGATTGGGACGGTTAAGGAACATTACGTTTGATGGTAACACGGCATACGTGTTAACCAATAATCGTCTTTTAAAAGGAAAAAGTGATGACTGGATGATTAACATTCATGGTTTATAGTTGAAATGGACTTAGGAGAATTTACTCACCCAGTAGTTTTCTATGATTTGCTTACTCAAGAAGTTAACTAAACAATGATAGAAGTAAACCAGGTTGGGAATGTCAAAGCTATGGTTACTGTTAATAGGAAAAGTAAAATAAAACTTACTTTTGCTTTTCCAGGATATTTATCTTGTGAGATCTGTCAATGGAGGAATGAGAATGGTTCTCATTGTATATGTAACGTATGTGACGAATGAGTTTGATAATACGGTTTCGGTCGTCGAAACGAAAACGAACACCGTAGTGGGAAATCCAATTGAAGTAGGTGCTGGTCCAAAGGGAATAACGATAACACGGAACGGAAAATTTGCCTATGTGGCGAATTATAGTGACGATACGGTTTCGGTGATTGAAACAAAAACGAATACTGTAGTGGGGAATCCAATTCAAGTAGGTGCTGGCCCTAAGGAAATTGCGATCACTCCGAATGGAAGATTTGCCTATGTGACGAATAGTATAGACGATACGGTATCGGTGATCGAGACAAAAACTAATACTGTAGTAGGAAGTCCAATTGCGGTAGGTGCTGGCCCAAAGGGAATTGTGATCCCTCCGAGTGGAAGATTTGCCTATGTAACGAATAGTATAGACAATACAGTATCGGTGATCGAGACAAAAACTAACACTGTAGTAGGATGTCCAATTGTGGTAGGTACTGGTCCTGATGCGATCGCGATCATTCCAAGTGGAAGATTTGCCTATGTAACGAATAGAATAGACGATACGGTATCGGTGATTGAGACAAGAACCAATACTGTAGTAGGAAGTCCAATTGCGGTAGGTGCTGGCCCAAAGGGAATTGTGATCCCTCCGAGTGGAAGATTTGCCTATGTAACGAATAGTATAGACGATACGGTATCGGTGATCGAAACAAGAACCAACACTGTAGTAGGAAGTCCGATTAAGGTAGGTGCTGGTCCAAAGGGAATTGCGATTACCCGAAATGGAAGATATGCCTATGTGACGAATAGTATAGACGATACGGTATCGGTAATTGACACGAGAACGAACACCGTAGTCGGAGATTCGATCACGGTGAAAGATGCTCCGACTGGAATCGCGATTACACCTATACCAATTATCGTTTCAGATCAAAGTCAATCTCCTTATCAAATTGTAGCGAGAGGGTTAAATATTCCATGGTCTATGGAGATTTATAATGGTACCTTCTATGTAACAGAAAGGCCTGGAAACCTAGTAGCTATTAAGGGTGGAACAGTGACTCGCCAACCAATGACTTTATCCAAACAGATAAAAGTTATTGGGGAAGGGGGCTTGTTAGGTTTTGTATTGGATCCTAATTTCGGGACCAACCAAACCGCCTATTTGTATCACACGTATGAAGCTCAAGGGAAAATCTATAACCGCGTGATTTCAGTGAAATTAAGGGGTTCTTTATGGATTGAGCAAAAAGAATTAGTAGCAGGA
>NZ_JBCNBW010000100.1:0-1259 GCF_050478865.1 Aeribacillus pallidus
TCCGTTTCCCGACTCATATATTTATTCCTACGGTCATCGGAACCCTCAGGGGTTAGCCTGGGATCAAGGTGGACAATTATATAGTTCCGAACATGGTCCTTCTGGAGAAAACGGCAGGCGGGCACATGATGAAATAAATAAAATTTTACCAGGGAAAAATTATGGATGGCCTTTGATTATTGGAAATCAAAAGAAAGACGGTATGGAAAGCCCTCTATTCCAATCTGGTAATAGTACATGGGCTCCTTCAGGACTGGCATATTATAACGGTGCTCTTTATGCGGCTTGTCTAAGAGGGGCTCAAATTCGCAAGTTCAATCTTTCTAACAAACAAGAGACCGTCGTTTTAAGTGGATTGGGACGGTTAAGGAACATTACGTTTGATGGTAACACGGCATACGTGTTAACCAATAACCGCATTGAAAGTGGAAAAAGTGATGACTGGTTAATTAGAATAAATAGTTTATAGTTAAAATAAATCTATATGATTTCAACTAATTCGTAGTCGTAAATCTCTCGAGATTAACCATTTTAAACTGCATCGTGTAGATTAGTTTTACTTCTTTTGATAACGATTTTGTTCCTCTTCACTCTACTCCAAGTATGTCATCTTATATTGAATAACTGGTTCTTTATGACTTCACTCGTCAAGAGGCATCGTCGGTTTCGATATGTGACAGAATTCCTCACCACTATTATTCTACCCGTTTTAAAAAGAGGTTCTTTTTCAATGTTTGTTCCACATTCAACCTCGTTCTTCGTTCTCCTTTTTTATGCCCTTAAGATAATCATTAATTTGAAGTTCATTAGATGTTCTAAATTTGCTGAATATTCCTTTCTGAAAAATTGGAAGAAGCATACATTTAGGTGTGGTGTTTCAAAACGATCGCACGTTTTTTACCAACTTCAGCAACTAACTTCACTTCATACGGAGGCCTCTATTGTACAAGCTTCGTGGACCCATTGTAGGTCCCAATAGTCCTAAAAAAAGAAACCACATACACACTACTCTACATCAACAGAGGTAATGTTATGTGGTCTCTACTGTCTCCTACCGAATAATAAAGTGTTAGGTGGTGAAACATAGGTGTCTGGAAAAATGGTAAAATTAAGTGTACATGATAATTGGAACACGTATATAGAAAAATTTCCTATATTAGATGTTTATTATTCAAAGGAATACGTCCATTTATTTGCTGATGTAGAAGATGGGGTACCGGAAGCCGTTTATTATGAATATAAGGACGGAAAAGTATTTT
>NZ_JBCNBW010000101.1:0-539 GCF_050478865.1 Aeribacillus pallidus
AGAGTAGGACGCTGCCAGGCATAAGATAAATGGAGGATTAGCTCAGCTGGGAGAGCACTTGCCTTACAAGCAAGGGGTCGGCGGTTCGAACCCGTCATCCTCCACCATAAATGAATATTGCCGGCTTAGCTCAATTGGAAGAGCACGACCGAATAAGCTTCGGAGCGATGCTTCAGCGTACCGCTCGAGCTGCTACTTGAATCAGCTTACCGAGAGTGGGACGACGATAAATAAGGTTGAGTTAAGTCATAAATAAAACCAACATGCCGGCTTAGCTCAATTGGTAGAGCAACTGACTTGTAATCAGTAGGTTGCGGGTTCAAGTCCTGCAGCCGGCACCACTTCGAGCCATTAGCTCAGTCGGTAGAGCACGAATGAATAGACATCGTAGCGTTACATCGAGCGCACCACTCGAGCCGCATCTTGAGAAAACTTTCTGAGAGTGGGGCGTCAATAAAAGCTGCGAGTTGTACCGCTCGAACTTCTACTTGATTAAGCCTCCTGAGAGCGGGACATCAACTTTGAGAATTTAATGATAA
>NZ_JBCNBW010000102.1:0-840 GCF_050478865.1 Aeribacillus pallidus
TGATGTCTCAATAAGATTCTTGCTCGAAATCTCTTGAAGTTTTTATATCCATAGCCGTTTCGCTTGATGACTTTTGTGGTATTATTAATTCCTTCCAGAAAGCCATTGGAATGACCATACACAAAGCTATTCAGGATTTCTACTTGCCAATTTCGAAACGTTTCTATCGCTTGTTTCATCTCTGGAATTCCTGATTCCTCTACTACTTGATAAAATGCTTCCAGCTCTTTTTTTACCTCTTTAATCATTTCTTGACCGATCTCTTTCGCTCGGTTAAACCACGATTGATAACGTTCTTTTAGTTCATAGGCTTTTTTTAGCTCTTCCGACATATTCAAATAGCGTTTTAAATGCCACTGATCTTCTTCGGTTAAAGTGTTTTGTGGTTTATAAAATATGTACCTTTTTCTTTTGCACTTTTTGCGGTAATAGTCGTGAAACTGCTGCTGAATACGCCTCCGAACTCGATCGATCCCCCAATAAATATAACGACAAAAATGAAAACGATCCGCCACGATCACTGGGTTCCCTAGGGCCGAACGAACGGCTGCCTTAAAAGAAGGACTCATATCCATAATCACCACTTGAACGTGGTGACCATGCCTTTGAAGGTAGTCTTTTATCGTCTTTTTATTTCGGTTCGGTAGGATGTCTAGGGGTTGCTTTGTGATCCCATCGGCGATGATGAGTTGGTACTTTCCTTCCCTTGTATCTCCTTTATATTCATCAATCGCAATCACTCGAGGTAGTGACTCTACTTGCTTGACTTCCGTTTGAGCGATTTGATCAAATCGCCTCATAATGGTCGTGGATGAGGTACCGTAAACATCCCCTACTTCC
>NZ_JBCNBW010000103.1:0-1285 GCF_050478865.1 Aeribacillus pallidus
TGCACATAACCCTGTCAAGTAGACAATGAAAAAAGAGTATATTAAGCTGCGGCCTTTTCTCGGTATTCAATCGGGGAAAGGCCGTTGAATTTTTCTTGGAATCGATCTTTATTGTAAAAATCTATATACTCCTTAATCGCCCTATATGCTTGATCGATTGTTTTAGGACGCACTAAATTCAACTTCTCGGTCTTTAAATGTGAGAAGAAACTTTCAATACAGGCATTATCAAGGCAGTTTCCTCTTCGGGAATGGCTTCCTTGAATATTAAGCTCCTTTACTTGTTTCTCATACGCCTTAGTTGTATATTGGAATCCTTGATCTGAATGAATGAGTGCTTTTTTGGTAAATGGTTTTCCCTTTAATTGCTTCAAGGTGTCTAATACTAATTCAAGGTCGTTTCTTTCAGATAATTTCCAAGCAACAATTTCATTGTTATACAAATCTAAAACGGCTGATAGGTAGGCAAAATGTTCTCCCACACGTACATATGTAATATCCGTTACGAGCTTTTCAAACCGGTTCTCTGCGTAAAATTCTCTATTTAGGACGTTAGGAAATACAACCGAACCTCTATGACCGTAGAACGGTCTTTTCTTACGAATGACAGATTTTATTCCTAATTCCCTCATTAAACGGCGTACACGCTTATGGTTTACAACCATCCCCTCTCTGGATAAAGCTCTCGTCATTCGCTTATAACCATAGTAGGGATGTAACTTGTGAATCGCTAATATGTGCTCTTTAATCAAAAGGTCCTTTTCCATACGTATTGACGGTTTTGAACGATTACTGCGCCATTTATAGTATCCAGCTTTTGAAACCTCAGCAATTTTGAAAAGCCATGCAAGTGGGTGCGTTCTTCTTAATTCATCAATAATTTGAAACCTTTCAGATTTTAAGACCACTCCTTCCCGTGTAGATTTGGATTGCGCTTTTTTAGGTATTCCACCTGCGCTTTCAAATAAGCATTCTCTTCTTCTAAGCTGTTAAAGTGCTTTTTGTTCCATTTTCCACGATTGTCCTCCAACGACTCATTGTTTTTTACTTTCTTTACCCACTCAGCAATTTGTGCATCGCTCTTGATCCCGAATTGTTCACGAAGCTGTCGATAGGACCAGCCCTCCTCCAACTTCAAACGAACTACTTCACGTTTTAATTCAACAGTATATGATGAAAAAGTTTGTCCTTTTTTTGCCATAGAAAAATCCCCTCCCAGGTAGACTATTAAGAACATCATATCATGCTCTCTTTTTTTAATGTCTACCTGTAGGGGATAATACCA
>NZ_JBCNBW010000104.1:0-5936 GCF_050478865.1 Aeribacillus pallidus
CACAAAATGTGGTGATGAATCGTTTTTTTTAAACGTTCATAAGTTATTTTGTTGTTTTTAGATATTAAAAGAATTACGTTGGCTCAAATTCTTTCATATACCATGAAACCAACCGATATGAGCGCCTTTGGATAACTAAAAAGAGGAGTACCATACATCATTTATTAAACCGATAATATGATAGAAACGAAGAATTAACAAAATGAATAATATATGGAAAGGCACAAGAAAAAATTTTTTCTCCGAATGAAAAAAATGAGCGTGCCATTTGATATTCAGGGGAATAGAAAGGAGAAATGATGTCGTTTTTAGGAATCATTTTAGTTGCTGTTGTGTTAGTTTTTTTTTACAAAAACCGAGAAGTGGATGAACATTTACTTGGATTAAAGCTTATCGGATACTATATTCTGGGTATTTTTTACGTTAATGTTAATGGATTTGTCATCCCGTTAGGATTTATAATTAGCTTGTTTTTGAAGCCAGAAGAAAATAAAAGCATCAAGCGAGGGGCTAGTTTGTTTGGTTTAGTGATGATGATTGTTGGGTTTATATTTAATATGTGATGTAATTATATAAGTCAAGAAACCACACTGACATTAAAAACGTGCTCAGAATTCGTTCTGAGCGTTATTTTTTTGCTGTATTGTCTTATTAAAAAGATAAGTGGTCAATAATTAGGAAAAGAAAATCTTGAATTTTATTTGCAAAATACAAATAAATATGATATTACTAATCTAGAGGTGAAAACATGGAAAATTTTCGTGATTTGTTCCAAACCATGGCAAAGCGATTCGGACTTTTGAATAAAAATTGCTGCTCTTTAGATGACGTGGATATCTCATTAGTGCAAAGTCATATTTTATACGAGATCGACCGTTTGAAGCAGCCGTCCGTTCAAGAGCTTGCAAATGCGATGGCGATGGATATCACTACATTAAGCAGACAAATTCAAAAATTAGTGCAAATGGGATTGGTAAGAAAGACACCTTATCCGGAGGATCGTCGTATTTTTATTCTTTCTCTTACAGAGGAAGGAAACAAGGTGGCAACCAAAATCGATGCGGAAATAACCGCGTATTTGGAAGAAGTCTTCTCACATATGAGCGAATTTGAAAAAGAAACCGTTCTTCGTTCGATTCGTTTACTGAATGAGTGTATGGCTAAATCCAGTGTTTGTTGTCAACCGATGTATGGAGGCAAGTAAAGGAACTTGCCAATATTTACGAATAACATTTGCATATTGCAAATAAAATGAAAGGGAGAGAAACCACTTGAAAGATTTTATGATGACGTTTTTATCGATTAGCATCGAATTAACGGTTCTATTTGTTGGTGTTTCGTTTCTTATGTACTTGATTCAAGGGGTAATACCATATAAAAAAATGGAGAAATGGTTAAAGAACAATCATTCAATTTTTGGAGCGTTGATAGCGGTATTGTTTGCATTCATCACTCCATTTTGCTCCTGCTCCACCATCCCAATTGTTGTTCACTTGTTGAATCAAAAAATTCGATTTGCCATTGTCATGATATTTTTGTTTGCCTCGCCTGTACTAGACCCTACCATCTTAACATTAATGGCAGCCACATTAGGTTTAAAAGTAGCTGTGGCATACGCGATTATCACTGCCCTGTTTTCCATCTTCATTGGTTTTGCATTAGAAATCCTTGGGTTTGAAAAAGAAGTGAAAAACGTCATCGTGAAAGGTAAAGCCAAGTTACCTGAGCGAATCCATTTTCGCGCAGCACTACACGAAACAAGTCAGTTAATGAAATCCGTCTATCCGTTTTTACTCATCGGTGCAGCAATCGGCTCATTGATCCATGAGGTTGTTCCAACAGAATGGTTGATCACCTATTTAGGTGGTGAACAATGGTGGTTGGTTCCAATTGCAGCTATTATCGGAATACCTTTGTATGTCCGCTTGTCTACGATGATTCCGATTTCCCATATGCTGATTTCTTAAGGTATGGCCATTGCCCCCGTCATGGCGTTATTGATCAGTTCAGCTGGAGCAAGTTTGCCAGAAGTTACGTTATTACAAAGCATATTTAAAAAGAAATTGGTGTTAGCCTTTGTCGTTTCGGTGATCACCATGTCTACGTTGTCCGGATGGTTATTTTACGTCATTTAAAGGAGGTGAGAATCATGTTCAAACGTCTATTTATAATAAAAGAAAACAACGATGCATGCTGTGATGTACAAATCGTTGAAGTGAATGACAAAGAACAACAAGAATCATGCTGTGAAGATAACTGCTGCGTTGAATGTTGCTAAGACAGAACGCTTAGGTAGAAAAATGGATATACCCCTGTCAAGTAGACACTAGAAAAAAGTGTCCTCTTCAGCTTTGGCAATAGTAGTTGGTCTCCCTGGAGCTTGTCAAGGAAAGGACTTAACAAAGCTTTAGGCAACCAACTAAGTAGTCTGTAAGCTGAAAAAGGAGTCAATCTAATCATCATTGATTTCTTAGGCAACTTTAGCTCGATTCTTAACTGGGCTAAGGTTGCCTAATTTTTTTTGAGTTCTTTTATGATGATAAAAGTAAATATATTTATCTACTGCTTAAATAAAATGGAATGGTTATTCCGTTAGGATTTATGATGAGCTTGTTTTGACACTTTTTTATTTTTTTAGGAATACACTGTTTACATCTTTAGGAAAATGAGGAGGTAAACCTTTAAATGTATTATCAATATTCATCTGACCCTTATATTGGATATAACCATTTTATTGATGACTTTTCACATGATGTAAACACCGTTGATAGGCAAGCTCCAACCTTTCCACCGCCTCAACAATTTGCCCAACAAATTCCTCAAACCTTTTTTTCAATTGTATTGCCGTCTAATCAAATCCGGGCTTCGATGTGTCAATGTTTAGGAAGATGGGGCTTACTCGGGTTAAGATTTCAAACTCCATTTGGGAGGGATATATGGTTTTTCCCTACAGAGATAAGACAAAATAGTGTTTCGGGATATACATGGCAAAATGGACGGAGCCAAAGAGCTCGCTATAACTATTCACAGATCAGAAACTTTATCTGTACGTAATTTAAATACACAAGAGCTTATAGCAACTGATTAAAAGCACTACATTTTCGTAGTGCTTTATTTTGGTTTTTTACTAATGAATTGCGATCTACAAATTAACGAAGTTTTATAATTATATCATATTTACATGAATAGTCATTTTTTCTAGGGACAAATTATTACTGTAAAATTTCCAGGAGAAAAATCTTTACCATGTTAAAGATATTTCGAACTACTGAATCCTGAGTTACATTGAGGAGAATACGGAAACTTTTATTGAACCGATCGACCTAGTTCGATGATATCGCGGTCCAATACAAATTTACTAGTACTGTGATTTATCGTTTCCGGCATACATATAGGTTTGTGGTTTCCCATTCACGAAAGCAAACCATCTAGTTAATCATCGATGAAAAATGAGGAGACATCCATATGAATAATAAAAAACCACAATTACCCAAACCGGTGATTTTACTGATCATAGATACATTGATGTCCTACCCGCTGAAGTGGCTGTGCAAACCGGACGTGCTCCTGCTTTGCAATTTTTGATGGAAAAAGGTTGTTATATCTCCAATATGGTTAGTTCATTTCCGACAATGTCGGTAACCATTGACAGCAGTCTCTTGACGGGAACATATGCTGACCAACATCACATTCCTGGCTTAAACTGGTTTGATGAATCCCAAAAAAAGATGATTAATTATGGTACGGGATTTCGAGAAGCCTTTAAGTTAGGAATGCACCAGGTCATCTATAATATGTTATACCGACTGAATAACGAGCATTTGAACTGCGATGTTACCACAATCTATGAAGACTTGGCTGAAATGGGAATTCCGTCGGCCTCCATCAATTCCTTTGTATATCGCGGTAATACTCCTCAACGACTGCATGTTCCACGGTTACTTAGCACCATGACCCACCATCAGGATAGCGAGTTGACAACAAAGGCGACACCAATTTTCTCCCTAGGGGCTTTTTCAAAACTCCGGCCGTGGAGTAAAGTACCGCAAATAGCTGCCGGAAATTATAAATTTACAGCCCGAGAGCTGCGTTATTTAATCCGCAAGAACAAACTTCCGGGGTTTACTGTATGTATGTTTCAGGATCTGGACTTGCGTATTCATTTCAAAGGTCCAATGGATATAAAAGGAATCGCCCAAATTGACCGTGAAATCCAAAAAACATTGAATTTGTATCCTAGTTGGGAAGAAGCAGTTAATCGGAACGTATGGATGGTTATGGGAGATAACGGACATGCAATGATGGGTTTCAATTACAGTAAATTTATTATTGATTTACGTAAAATACTGAAAAAATATCGTATAGCTCGTCTAGAGCGCCCAATTCACGAAAAAGATCAGCTTGTACTTTGTGTCAACCAGCGTATGGCTTACATTTATGTATTAGATAGGGATTTACCTCTATCTGTTATTATCGAACGGCTAAGAAATGATGCACGTATTGATATTATTTCCTGGAAAGACGGGGACTACATTAACGTAGTTTCTGGCATAAGACCAGGTTCGTTACGGTATAACAAAGGTGGAGAATACACCGATATATATGAACAGACTTGGTCCATAGAAGGGAATACGGATCTTCTAGATTTGTACATTACGGATAAGGGTAAGGTGTTTTATGGAAATTATCCAGATGCATTAGCACGGCTGTATGGGGCATTACATTCTCATCCGGGCCGATTTATAGTGGTCAATGCCAAGCCTGGTTGTGAATTCAAAGCCCAATCCACACCATTTCACCTTGGCGGTTCAGCCCACGGTTCTTTACACAAACAGGAATCTCTTGTCCCGCTGGTGATTGCAGGAACCACGGCCACTCCAAAATTTCCACGTTTAGTAGATATGAAAGACTTTGTGCTTCAATTGTTTCGTCAACAATAAGAAACGCCACTGGTCATTTTAGTGATTGAATTAAATTAAATATCCTGGCAAAAAAGATTGGGGTGTATCTTGTAAAACGATCAAATGAATGGATCTAAACAAATGAATGAAACTTTTTCAGATAATGTTTGTGAAAAAATAATATTTCTTTTACTAAAATAAAGGTGATCAGAAGGGGAGTGAATACAATATGAATGCCCCATTGTCCAAGGTTTTTAACTTACCACCTCACCTTGTTTTCAAAACAGGCGAGTCTTTTCTTTCCTGCAATCCTGTCGTTTCAATGATTTGAAGGGTAAACCGCTATTTTCTGACAAAGTTGTAAAGCACGTAAAATGATAAATTTGCCGTATGATATAAATATTAAAATGTAATAAATTATTGGAACGAAAAAGAGAGGCATATAGCTATGGCGGATCATATGGTAGTCGCTGAAACAACTGAAAAAAAGGAAAAATGTTAAAGTAAATAAAGCAAATGTTGGGGACACAATTGAAATTAAACGAGGAATAAAGAAAAGGAAAAAAGGGAAAGTTGTAATCGTTCGTAAAAATTCAGTTATTGTTGAGATTGGAACAAACCCAAATACTGAAGAACCAATTAAAACGGTCGTTAATCACAAAAATTACAAGGTTATTAAAAGAGCGAAATCATAAATAAGATAGTAATCGAAAGGGATATATATGATGTAACGAATTGTATACAGTATTGTTTAAAGTTCCTTTCGAATCAGCTGAACAAGATATGCAAACTCTACATATTTGTAAAGGCTTTTAAGATTAAAAAAGGCACTCACTCATTAGCCCCCTAATGAATTTGGACACTCGATAAGGTGTTTTTTATAATCGAAGTGACCAAATGAAGGGAGCTTTTGATCTATATGAAACGAAGAAAACATTCGAAGGAATTTAAGCTACAAGTAGTGAAAGAAGCATTAGAAGTTGGAAATAAAGCATTGGTAGCTAGAAGATACGAATCTTAGCCCGAATCTCGTGC
>NZ_JBCNBW010000105.1:0-205 GCF_050478865.1 Aeribacillus pallidus
GATACTCAATGTCCTACTTCAACCTTTATCTAGTTTTGAGGGAATAAAAAAATAAAAAAACCTCTTGAAAAACGACAAAAACTCTGTATAATAGAGGTTGTCGTTAGGAAAACGAAATAAATGTCTGGTGGCGATAGCGAGGAGGTCACACCCGTTCCCATACCGAACACGGAAGTTAAGCTCTTCAGCGCCGATGGTAGTTGGG
>NZ_JBCNBW010000106.1:0-492 GCF_050478865.1 Aeribacillus pallidus
TGCCGGCTTAGCTCAATTGGTAGAGCACGACCGAATAAGATTCGGAGCGATGCTTCAGCGTACCGCTCGAGCTGCTACTTGAATCAGCTTACCGAGAGTGGGACGACGATAAATAAGGTTGAGTTAAGTCAAAAATAAAACCAATATGCCGGCTTAGCTCAATTGGTAGAGCAACTGACTTGTAATCAGTAGGTTGCGGGTTCAAGTCCTGCAGCCGGCACCACTCACTTCGAGCCATTAGCTCAGTCGGTAGAGCACGAATGAATAGACATCGTAGCGTTACATCGAGCGCACCACTCGAGCCGCATCTTGAGAAAACTTTCTGAGAGTGGGGCGTCAATAAAAGCTGCGAGTTGTACCGCTCGAACTACAACTTGAATGAACTTACTGAGAGCGGGACATCGACTTTGAGAATTTAATGATAACCAACAATATATCTGAGCCATTAGCTCAGTCGGTAGAGCATCTGACTTTTAATCAGAGGGTCGGAGG
>NZ_JBCNBW010000107.1:0-1540 GCF_050478865.1 Aeribacillus pallidus
ATTTTATCACCGTTGTTGACACTCATACTATCTCCTTACATTCTTACCATTTAAATAATTTTTATTTGTATAAAATTCCTTACCTTAGTTTTCCTTATTTTATCCATTTTTATGTAAATAAAGATTTTAATGCTTCTCTGAAGCCAAAAAATTGATTTATCTACTATAGTTCAACTTCTGAACAAAATAAAAAAACCCCTTTCCGTTTTCCAACCTTGCATTAACAAATTTGCGAAGTTGAAACAGAAAGAGTTGCGTAATTGTCGTAGCGTACTATTCTTAACTGATATTCACGTTAAATTCAACGTTTGGTGGACGTTGACACGCAAAAAGCTATTTGAGTCATGCGCGTCTGCCAATTCCGCCACATCGGCATATCAGCTTATTCAATTCATGGGATCTAACAAGAAATATCAAATCACAGTTTTAAACAGTTTTAAAATATCGTCAACTATAATCAATCAAAGTAAAATTGATTTCACTTCTATAATCAGCTTTTTCAAACAATTTTAAACCACTCTGTCCATAAATTCATTAGACATTAAGAAAAGGTTCTGGATACCTCACAGTCCACTGAATTCCTTTAAATGCATTTGGTTGTAGTTCATATACCATAAACGCCTCATCTGGAACGTCAAATGGTGGAAAGATCCCTTTTGTACTTGCCTTTATAAAACCAAACTTTGAGTAATATTCAGGGTGACCTAAGACAATAACCGAATGGTATCCTAATTCCTTACATCGCTTTAATCCTTCTTTTATTAACGCAGAACCTACGCCTATTTTTTGATAACTCGGTTTAACTGCCATTGGAGCTAAAGCTAAAGATGGAATAGATCCATTTTTGGTTTCAATAGAAATCTCACTAAATAAAATATGTCCTACAATTTCACGTGTATCCGTTTCAGTAACTAATGAGAGCTGAGGAATAAAAGATCTTGATTTTCTAAGTTCCTCAATCAATTGGGATTCATTATTCCGTCCAAAAGCTAGGTTATTTACTTCTTTAATAGCCATACAATCTTGTGCCGTTTCTTGTCTTATGTGATACATAGATCTCACCCTAGTCTATGAAAAGAGAGTCACATATGGAAATTGATTTACGATTTTGTACGCTGATTTGCTCATAAATTAGTATTTTTACTCTTAAATTTTAAGTTTTTTCTCATAACTGAGCAAAAATTTCTCATAAATTTCTTAATTTTGCTCATAATTCATCATTTTTACTCATAAATACTATATTTTTCCCATAAAATATTTTTTTCAAATAAGTACACCATCCTTTTCATGATAATGATATTATAGTTTATAGTTTAAATTGAGGGTATGTTAAAGTAAAATTTTGGACAACAATTGGTCAAATTTCTATGTAATCATTTGTAATGTTGTTTCAAGTATGTAAAAAAGCATTTACGATGCTATTTCGTAAATGCTTTTAATTTTAGGTTCTCCGTCAAATGTTGGGGTGGTAAAGAAATCAGGCCACCCCTATCCTATATGTAGACCCATTCCTTTATATTGATGTCTCAATAAGATTCTT
>NZ_JBCNBW010000108.1:0-838 GCF_050478865.1 Aeribacillus pallidus
GTTATTTTAGGGTAGAGCCAATTATTAAAAAAGAACGGACGAGGCCTTCGATCTTTTTTATTGGTAAAAAATCATTAAATGTTCATTTATTTTATCCATTTTCTATTGAAGAGAGTGATAAAATAATTTTCAGGTATATATCATGGGAGGGATGGAGGAATGTCTCAATTTGGTGAAAATTTACGGTTGATTCGCGAACAACGTAAGATGACTCAGCAAGAATTAGCTTTAAAAGCACGGTTAGGAACACAAACGATTGAAAAATACGAATCGGGAGAATATATTCCAGACACACAAACCATTTTACGTCTTTCCACTGTTTTAGACGTCCCCGCCTCAGAATTATTAGAGAATGAAGTGCAAGAAAAAACGACTTCTATTGATCCGGAAATTGTTCAACTTATCAAAGAAATTGGAACGAAAAAAGCAAAATTAATTTTACGTAAAGCAAAAGAGTTCTCTGAACAAGATTTCTTACGCGTTATGCAAATGTTGTACGAAATTAAATACGAAAAAAACGAATAATTTCTCTTTTTTTCGTATTTTTTTGTATAAGACATGTATTAACTGGATATTCTGTAAATACAAAGCTTTCTAGTATTCCCCCCTTTGTTATCTTTTTATGTATGCACTTCGACATTCGAAGTGTTTTTTTTTTACCTGCTCTTCACGAAAATGAAATAGGACGGGATTGGGCATACTATGAGTACAATTTTGGCTCTATACTAAATGTGGTGGTCATGCTTATCATCTCAAGGGCTCAGATAATTCACAAAAAATGATTAAAAAATAACACCTTCTTCTCTCTCTTTGATAATCTAAAGTTGCCACACAATAG
>NZ_JBCNBW010000109.1:0-881 GCF_050478865.1 Aeribacillus pallidus
TTTTAGATCCGTGGTCTGATCCGTTAGGGAGCGGTTTTCAAATTATCCAGTCACTTTATGCTATCGGTCCAGGGGGCTTGTTCGGATTAGGACTTGGGCAAAGTCGTCAAAAGTTTTTTTATTTACCAGAGCCACAAACGGATTTTATTTTTGCTATTATTTCTGAAGAGCTTGGGTTTATCGGGGCGACGTTTGTTCTATTGTTGTTCGCTTTACTATTATGGCGAGGGATTCGCATATCGTTAGGTGCACCGGATTTATACGGTAGTTTGTTGGCAGTAGGCATTATTTCGATGATTGCCATACAAGTGATGATTAATGTTGGTGTTGTAACAGGCTTGATGCCAGTTACCGGAATCACGTTGCCTTTTTTAAGCTACGGAGGCTCTTCCTTAACATTAATGTTAATGGCTGTAGGTGTATTGTTAAATATCAGCCGTTATGCAAGGTATTAAATGAAAGAAACCTGTAGTTGATACAGGTTTCTTTTCGTTCGTAATGAATTACATTTAATTGGTAAAATTAGAAAATTGGAAAGTAAAAGATGACAAACGGAAAGTAAATACCGAAAAACAGAAAGAAAAAAGAATGAAACGGAAAGAAACAGCCAACGAAAGTCCTTCGCAGGTCCTCCAGCGCGCGTCGAGGCTAATCAGTCGCCTTCGCTTTTCTTATTGTCTAGCTCCGGCTCCTAGCCTCTCGCGTCGCTTCGGCCCTGCTGTGGCGGCAACAGCCTCCTCGCAGGTCCTCCAGCGGCGTCGAGGCTAATCAGTCGCCTTCGCTTTTCTTATTGTCTAGCTCCGGCTCCTAGCCTCTCGCGTCGCTTCGGCCCTGCTGTGGCGGCAACAGCCTCCTCGCAGGTCCTCCAGCGCACGTCGAGG